>JABIUH010000385.1 GCA_018701055.1 Woeseia sp.
AAAAAGCCGGTAACCCTGCGCCGTAGGAATGCGTCCCGCTGAGGTGTGCGGGGCGGAAATCAGACCAAGCTCTTCAAGATCCGACATGACATTGCGAATGGTCGCTGGACTGAGTTCGATTCCCGACTTTCGCGCCAAGGTTCGACTACCCACAGGCTGCCCGTCCCGAATGAAGCGCTGAATCAGCACTTTAAGCAGTTGTTGAGCGCGCTCGTTAGGTAGTTCTGGAATCGAATCCGATGACATTCGCACAGTTACAAAAAATGGGGCAGCAACACAATGTGTTAGTGTGAAACAAAAATCTAACAACGGCTTGGCGACGGGTCAAGGGTTTGCAACAATCAGTTGTAGCCCTGCCGATTTCGATGCATAACAAATCCTGACGAGTTTTGATCCTGGCATGAAGAAACAGTTCGAAACAGTTGCCCTGGTGGGCCTCTACGCGGATGCACGTGTTGCAGAACCGATGCATCTCGTCGCCAGTCATTTACTGGGCGCCGGAATAGATGTCATAGCGGACGCCACTAATGCCGCTGCTTTGTCGATTCGCGCAGTAGATGGCGATGCGCTTACCGATGAGGCGGACCTTATTGTTGCGGTGGGCGGCGATGGCACGATGTTACACGCAGCGGCATTGACCAAAGATACAGACGTGCCCCTACTCGGGGTCAACCGGGGACGCCTTGGTTTCCTGACCGATGTATCGCCGGATCAAATGCACGAAAGCCTGGATCAGATTTTAAACGGCAACTACGCGGAAGAATCGCGGCTACGCTTAGCGGCGACCATCGTCCGCGAAAATGAAGTTTCCAGCACCGCACTCGCGCTAAATGACATTGTTCTGCAACGTCGCGATACCGGGCGCATTCTCGATTTCGAAACGCGGATTGCGGATCGTTATGTCAACACGCACATGGCAGATGGATTGATTGTGGCAACCCCAACGGGGTCCACCGCGTACGCGCTGAGTTGTGGCGGGCCAATCATTGAACCGCATCTTGAGGCCGTCGTCGTAGTGCCGATTTGCCCTCACACACTCAGTGATCGTCCTATCGTGATTCCTGCCAGCCAGCATATCGAAGTCACCTTGCTGCCGCGTGACGACGCTAAAGCTGAAATCAGCGTCGATGGTCATGCGATTGGAGAATTCCAGCCGGGTGACAAGCTGCGGATCGCTACCGCGGACAATCCGGTCAAGCTCATTCACCCTCCCGGATATGACTACTATGAAATCCTGCGCTCCAAACTGCATTGGGGCCGGGACAGCCGTATTAGAAACTCGGGCAGCAACGATGCTTAATAGTCTCCAGGTTCGAAACTTCGCAATAATCGACGCGGTTGAGGTCGAGTTCTCTGCTGGAATGACCGTCCTCACTGGTGAGACCGGTGCCGGCAAATCTATTCTCGTCGACGCACTCGGTCTCGTGCTTGGAGAACGAGGCGGCAGTGGTCTCGTTCGTACTGGTGCGAAGCGAGCAGAATTTACGGCGGAATTCGATTTACAGAATCTCCCTAATGCACGCGCCTGGCTCGACGAACAAATGCTGGATCTCGATGACGAGTGCAATTTGCGTCGCGTGGTCGGCGCCGACGGTCGTTCGCGTGCGTTTATTAATGGCAATAGTGTGCCGCTGCAAAGCCTGAAGACGCTCGGTGAGATGCTCCTCGACATTCACGGTCAGCACTTCCATCAATCACTTGGGCGTCGCGATATTCAACGCAACCTGTTGGACTATTATGGCGGCCTTGTCGATGTGGCAGTTGCAACAGCCACTGCTTTTAGCGAGTGGCAGTCGCTCGCGACGCAACTCAATGAACTCGAAACTGCGAACAACGATCGCAATGCCCGGCTCGAACTCTTGCGATTTCAGTTAGATGAGTTAAATGCGCTGGACTTACAAAACGGGGAACTCGATAAGCTAGCCGATGAGCGCAGCAAACTGCAAAACAGCGGCCGTCTGACGGAGGGTGTCGCGTCATCGCTTGAACGGCTATTCGACGCCGATACCAGCAACGCACAGTCGCTACTCGCCGAGGCCACACTAACAATCGAATCGCTTGCGAGCGTCGACCCGGCCTTGAGCCCAATTGTCGACATGCTGCAAGAAGCCAATATTCAAGTCTCTGAGGCAGCCGATAGTTTGCGCCGCTACGGGGATGCGCTTGATATGGACCCCGCGCGACAAAATTCCGTTGAGGAGCGATTGGATGCAATCAATAACATCGCTCGCAAACATCGTATTGATCCGGAGGGCATCGGCGAACTTCATCAACATCTAGGCAAGCAACTAAGTGACCTTACACATGCAGAAGAACGCGGCGCCGAATTGAAAGAATCAGTGCAGCTCGCTGAAGCCAATTTCCGCAAGTCTGCAAAACGCTTGTCGGCGGGACGGAAAAAAGCGGCAAAAGCATTCTCAAAAGATGTTACCAAGGCGATGGCCGGTCTGGGCATGCCAGGCGGTGTTTTTGAGGTGAGCGTGGCGGCACGCGATATATCCGAACCACGTGCATTTGGTGCCGATGACATCGAATACCTGATTAGCGCAAACCCAGGCCAAAAAACACAGCCTATATCCAAAGTCGCCTCTGGCGGTGAGCTATCACGAATGAGTCTTTCCATTCAGGTCATCGCCAGCGATGGCAGCGCGATACCCACTATGATCTTTGATGAGGTCGATAGCGGCGTCGGCGGCGGCGTTGCGGAAATGGTCGGCACGCGTTTACACGATCTCGGCAAATCACGACAGGTTTTTTGCGTTACCCACCTGCCGCAAGTTGCCAGCTTGGGCGACAATCATTTTCGCATCATGAAGCTGAGTGACGGCAGGTCGACTAAAACCAGCATCACGCACCTGACCGAGGAAGAACGAATTGAGGAAATTGCCCGCATGCTTGGGGGAGTTGAAATAACCGACCGAACTCGCGATCACGCGGCCGAAATGCTCAATTCAGAACGACGCAACGGGCGGGTCAACAAACGCGCTTGATGTCTAAGTGGGCTCTATCTTTTTTAGGGGCTTTACATAGAGAACCAGGTTGTGATCCACGAGTTCATAGCCGTAGTCTTTAACAATGCGATGTTGGAGCGCTTCGATCTCGTCGCTCAAGAACTCAACAACATCACCCGTCTCGATACAAACCATGTGATCGTGATGATCACCGCTATCGAGCTCAAATACTGAGTGCCCACCTTCGAAATTATGCCGAATAACGAGGCCGGCA
>JABIUH010000274.1 GCA_018701055.1 Woeseia sp.
ATGTTGATGATTCGATCGAGTGTTTCCGGTGCGTTGTTTGAATGAAGCGTTGCCAAAACTAAATGTCCGGTACCCGCCATGTCGATCGCAGACTGCATGGATTCTCGATCACGAATCTCACCGATTTGCAGCACATCCGGTGCCGCACGCATCGCGCTTCTGAGTGCGCGCGCGTAGGACTTCGTATCTAACCCAACTTCGCGTTGGTTGACAATGGATTTCTTATTCGAGTGCAGAAACTCTATCGGATCTTCTACTGTGATGATATGCGATGAAGTTTTTTCGTTGCGGTGATTCAGCATTGCGGCCAGAGTTGTCGACTTACCGCTGCCTGTCGCACCAACCATTAGAATCAATCCGCGCCGAAGCATCACCAATTCTTTTATTTGTTCCGGCATTCCAAGCTCTTCGAGCGTCAGCAATTCGGAGGTGATATAACGCAACACCATCGAAACATTGCCCCGTTGATGAAAAACGTTTACTCGAAATCGTCCGAGGCCGGCCTCAGAAATTGCAAAGTCGATTTCCAACTCACGCGTAAATTCTTCGAGTTGGTCTTCATTCATTAATTCAATTGCAGCTTGCTTGACCATCTTGGGAGTCATTTCGAGCTTATTGACTGGCATTATTTTGCCATCAATCTTTATTTTCGCCGGCGAAAATGGCGCGAAAAAAAGGTCGGAAGCCTTTTTTTCGACCATTAATTTAAATAGGGGTTTTACATTCATTTATTCAGAATCCGTACGTCGACAATTGCGGCTAAAACGTCTGAGCCGAGTCGGCTTCCACAATATTTAGGCTTGCCGCTTGCTGATCCGCAAGGGAAGAGTCCCGTTTACTTTCCAGTTTGATGCGCAATCGCAGCTCGTTCTTCGAATCTGCATTCCGCATTGCTTCCTCGTACGAAATTACGCTGTCTTCGTACAAAATGAACAACGCTTGGTCGAAGGTTTGCATACCAAGTCGCGTTGACTTGGACATAATTTCTTTGATTTTCCCCACTTCACCTTTGAAAATAAGATCTGCAATCAATGGCGAGTTAAGCATGACTTCCATCGCTGCGATTCGCCCAACTCCAGTCTCCCGCGGAATCAAGCGCTGCGAAATAAATGCCTTGGTGTTTAAGGATAAATCCATCAACAATTGTTGCCGACGTTCTTCCGGGAAAAAGTTAATAATTCTGTCCAGTGCCTGGTTCGCGCTATTTGCATGCAATGTCGCGAGGCAAAGATGGCCTGTTTCAGCAAACTGAATGCCGTACTCCATCGTCTCACGGTCCCGAATTTCACCAATCAGGATCACATCAGGTGCTTGTCGCAGTGTATTTTTCAGCGCTACGTGCCAGGATTCGGTATCAACGCCGACCTCACGTTGGGTAATGACGCAACCATTGTGTGGATGAACATATTCCACCGGATCTTCGATCGACACGATGTGTCCGCGAGAATTTTCGTTGCGGTGCCCAATCATTGCGGCCAGCGTCGTTGATTTACCTGAGCCTGTGCCGCCAACAACAATGCACAAGCCATGTTTGTTCATTACCACGTCTTTAAGAATGGGCGGCAGATCGAGCGATTCTAAGGTGGGAATTTCAGTTGTGATCGTACGCAATACAGCCCCAACTAACCCTTGCTGGATAAAAGCACTGACGCGGAAACGTCCGATGCCTTGCGGGGATATTGCAAAATTACATTCTTTTGTTGCGTCGAATTCTTTAACTTGCTTATCGTTCATGATGGAACGCACCATCATTGCAGATTGATCTGGCGTGAGCGGCGTGTCGGTTGCTTTGTGAATCGTGCCATCAACCTTAATTGCAGGCGGAAATCCTGTTGTCAGGAAAAGGTCAGAGCCTTCTTTCTCGACCATTTTTTTTAGCAGGTTCTGCGTTAGCCGCACCGCTTGTTCGCGTTCCATTTTTTTCTCTCCTATCCGCTACTGTGTTTTAGAAGTTTTCTTTGTTCACTGCGCGGAACCTAGCTTCTTCTTTATTGATCAAGCCCTTCGACATCAGCTCCGCAAGGTTCTGATCCAAAGTTTGCATACCTGATCCCTGACCGGTCTGAATGGCCGAATACATTTGTGCAATCTTGCCTTCACGAATCAGATTTCTGATCGCGGGTGTTCCAATCATGATTTCGTGCGCAGCAATTCGTCCACCACCGACTTTCTTGAGTAGCGTTTGCGAAATAACGGCACGCAGAGATTCCGATAACATTGCTCGTACCATTTCTTTTTCCGCCGCTGGGAATACGTCGACAATTCTGTCAATAGTTTTTGCGGCTGAACTGGTGTGCAAGGTGCCAAATACTAAGTGACCGGTTTCAGCGCCGGTCAGTGCCAAGCGAATTGTTTCGAGGTCACGCAACTCACCGACGAGAATCACATCCGGATCTTCGCGTAACGCCGAGCGTAACGCCTCATTGAATCCGAGCGTGTCGCGATGCACTTCGCGCTGGTTAATCAGCGACTTCTTGGACTCGTGAACAAACTCGATCGGATCCTCAATGGTCAATATGTGGTCGGGCTTGTTGTCGTTGATGTAATCCACCATCGCCGCAAGCGTTGTACTCTTACCTGAACCTGTTGGTCCGGTTACCAGTACGAGCCCTCGAGGGTGCATCGAGATATCCTTGAATATTCCCGGCGCGCCCAAGTCTTCGAGCGATAGAATCTCTGATGGGATGGTTCTAAATACCGCTGCAGAACCACGATTTTGATTAAAAGCATTGACGCGAAATCTGGCAAGCTTTGGAATTTCGAAGGAAAAGTCTGTTTCCAGAAATTCCTCGTAATCCTTGCGTTGCTTGTCATTCATGATGTCGTACACCATGCTATTGACGTCTTTGTGAGTCAGCGCGGGCATGTTGATTCGTTTGATGTCACCATCAACTCGAATCATGGGTGGAACTCCACCAGACAGGTGAAGATCGGATGCGTTGTTCTTTACCGTGAACGACAACAACTGGGCAACATCAACGGCCATGCTTCTCCCTCGGAATTTAGCTGGTCCGACTTACCATAACCCAGACCTCATGCCTGCCTAGTATAACGAAGCACCTGGAGCAAAACGTGATTAGAGTCACGGAAAACTTTCGAAAAATCCAAGAATTGCTGGCGATAGCGACCTCAGAGGCTAAGCGGCCTCCGGGCTCTGTCCGGCTACTCTCTGTGAGCAAGAAAAAGCCGCTTGCGGCCATTCTGGAGGTCGCTGACGCAGGTCAACGCGACTTCGGCGAGAATTTTGTCCAGGAGGCTGTGGAAAAGATCAAAAACTCAGGCCGAGATGACCTGATTTGGCACTTCATTGGTCACCTCCAATCAAACAAAACCCGCGACGTGGCGGAGCATTTCCAGTGGGTCCACACCATTGATCGGCTCAAAATTGCAAAACGCCTATCGGCTCAGCGACCGCACGACGCAGGTGACCTGAATGTATGCCTCGAAGTAAACATCGACGATGAGCCGCAGAAATCCGGAATCTCGCCTGGCGAGGTGCCAAAACTAGCCGCAGAGATCGCAGCTCTCCCCCGCCTCAAACTTCGCGGCTTGATGTGCTTGCCGATAATTGAGGCTGATCCAGAACAGCAACTAATTCCGTTCGCCAAAATGCGCGCATTACACGAAAAATTGCGCGCAGAGGGACTGGATGTCGATACGCTTTCAATGGGCATGTCGGCAGACTATGCTGCGGCCATCAAAGAAGGCGCAACAATTGTGCGGGTCGGCACCGCCATATTCGGGAAACGAGAATGATCAATCACAAAGTCGGGCTCATTGGCGGCGGCAATATGGCACGTGCAATTGGCGGCGGCCTTTTACGAGGTGGCATGCATGCGACAAATTTATCGATCGCCGAACCCAACACCGACCAATGCGACCGTTTACGGCAGGAGCTCTACGGCGCGATGGTGACGGATAATAATGCCAGCATTGCAAAAAACTCTGATGTCTTGCTCTTTGCCGTTAAGCCGCAAATTCTTCGGGCAGTTTGTGAACAGGTTGCTGCGGAAGTACAGCAATCACGACCACTGATCATGTCGATAGCCGCCGGACCGCGAATAGATGATATCGATGCCTGGCTTGGTGGCGGTTTGTCGGTTGTACGCGTGATGCCGAATCAGCCTGCCCTGATAGATCAAGGGGTTTCCGCGCTCTATGCAAACGAACGCACGTCCGACGAGCGAAGAGAACTCGCGGAAAAAATCATGACGGCGGTTGGTCACTCAGTGTGGCTGGATTCTGAATCTAAGATGGATGCCGTTACGGCAGTATCCGGAACCGGCCCAGCGTACTTTTATCTACTAATCGACATCATGATTGAGTCCGCCAAAAAATACGGCATCGATGAGGTTACTGCTCGTACGCTCGCTGTTGAAACGGCTCGTGGGGCGACAGCACTTGCGGCTGCAGAAACTGAATCAATGGCGTTATTGATCGACAGAGTTCGTTCGCCCGGTGGAACAACCACCGCTGCATTTGAATACCTCGATCACAAAGATGCTCGTGGTATCTTTGCGACTGCCATCGATGCGGCTGAAAAACGTGCCGCTGAGCTTGCTCGTGAAGCGAGCAACGAGAGTTGATCCCTAAAATTTGAGAACCGAACTTTATGAAAGACGCACTTGTATTCCTGATCGATACATTCGCCCGGCTTTATCTTCTGATATTGCTCCTGCGACTATGGCTCCCGCTATTACGAGCGAATTTTCGTAACCCGGTTGCGCAGGGTGTGCTGCGCTATACCTCGCCGCTCGTTGTTCCAGTGCGACGATTCGTACCTTCAATCGGAAGAGTTGATGCTGCAACCATTCTGGTTACGCTCGTTCTTCAAATGCTGGCCAACGCGGTGGTGATGCTTATTCATGTTGGCGTTGGTGCTATCGAC
>JABIUH010000156.1 GCA_018701055.1 Woeseia sp.
AAGATCGCGTTCTTCCTGTGTATATGTTCTTTTCATCAGATAACTCTCCGTTATGGACACATTCAGAGTATCTGTTGCAGCCACCCGTTGAATCTACAACGGCCTTCTTTGTCAAGGAAAGCTCATGAGGTATCGATTCATTGATACGCATAAGAAGGTCTGGCCGGTAAATCTCATGTGCGGTGTTCTGGATGTATCCAGGAGCGGCTTTTACCACTGTATAGCACGCGGCCCAAGCCGGCGACCGCGATCAAACCAGGATATGGACAACCGTATACGGAAGATTTTCACGCGCCACAAGCAACGCTATGGCGCGCCCAGAGTTACGACTGATCTGCACGATGAAGGCATCAAGTGCAGCGAGAACCGCGTTGCGAGGCGTATGCGGGCACTAGGGCTGAGAGCGATCCAGGCAAAGAAATTCAAAGTCACCACCGACTCGAACCACTCGAAGCCGGTCGCTCCGGATCTGCTCGAGCAGGACTTTTCCGCGACCGCCCGCAATCAGAAATAGACCAGCGATATCACTTACGTTTGGACCGACGAGGGCTGGCTGTATCTGGCGGTGGTGATGGACCTGTACTCACGCGCTATTGTCGGTTGGTCAATGAGCCGCCGCATGACGCAACAAATGGTCTGTGACGCACTGACCATGGCATTGTTCCGTCGCCACTTTCCCAAAGGTACGATCATCCACTCTGATCGTGGCAGTCAATATTGTTCCAAGCGATATCAGCGATTGATCCGGAACAATGGCCTGCGCTGCAGCATGGGACGCAAAGCCAATTGTTACGGCAATGCTGCGATGGAAAGTTTTTTCCACATACTGAAAGTCGAGCTCGTTCACCACGAAAGATATGCTACTCGACGCATGGCAACATCAAGGATTTTCGAATACATCGAAACGTATTACAATCGACAACGAAAACATTCTGCTATCGGTCACAAAATACCGATGCAGTTTGAGAAAGCAGCTTAACCCTGTGTCCAGAATTGTGGGGGAAGATCAAGCCGCGTTAGCAAGTAAGGCAGCACCTTCCTCCAAATCAGACTTGCTGGGTGGCGCCCATAGCGGATGCCAAATACTCATTGCCGAGCCCCAATACGCCATTGCGCAGTCGGGATCTTGGTTAGTGATCTCTCCGAATAGCCTCGTCGTCTCGAGATACTCAAACGAGTGGAGTAGCGTTATTGCTCGATTGAACTTCCCCTGCACAGCGCTACTACAGGAATTCGAAAATTGAACTCGTGGCGACTTTTCATTATCACCAAACCCAGTCACCGGGATCATGAAGGTCACAAATACGAGCACGCCAATAGCGGCATTGTGTCTTCGGGCACCGATTTCATTCATTCTATTCTCCTAGAAGATATTGCAATTCAAGTAAGCTGTCTACGCGCCAAAAGTGTCGCAAAAAAAGAGAATAGCGAACCGTTAATCTTACTGAAGGTAGCGCCCACTTTAGGATACAAGCAGATCGTTTCGCTCATATTACCCGAATGCCTGCTTCCCGACGTAACGCGGACATGTAAAAAAATTGGGGCATCCATAGATTCCCGAAAAGGCATCGATCTATTTCAGTTTGGTAAATTCATCCAAATTGAATTCAGTGCTAAACCCTGCTGAAATTCATCATCTGGCAGAAATTTAGTGGGTGCCCTTATAATTTTTCGGGGTAGATTGCACATAGCGACGACGACATGGCGGAACAACTCAGCCTCCGACAATAGAGATAGAAACTTTACAATACGCGAATTGTAGCCGCTCAATTGGTAACCTATTGGTCCTAAGGTTTTTCCCATGACAGGAGCAGGTAGATGACGTTCTTCGAAGGGTTCCACCTGGACAAGGTTACGGTTGCTGGCGGAGATCTCCGATTGAGATACGGTGGTAGTGGACCGCCATTGCTGCTGCTCCATGGCAATCCGCAGACGCATCTCATGTGGCATGCAATTGCGCCGGCGCTAGCTGAAAAATTCACCGTCATTTGCCCTGACCTTAGAGGTTATGGCCAATCGTTCAAACCCGATGCAACAGTCGACCACGCCCCCTATGCGAAACGAGAACTGGCGACAGACATGTTGCAATTGATGGATCATTTTGGATGGGACAAGTTCTATGTCGGCGGTCATGATCGGGGCGCGCGAGTAGCGCATCGCATGGCATTGGACACTCCCGATCGCATTCTAAAATTGGCTGTCCTCGATATTGTGCCGACCATCGAACATTTTGAGCGCACCGACATGAACTTCGCCATGGGGTATTACCACTGGTTTTGGTTCGCCCAGCCCCACCCTTTTCCGGAATCCGTTATCAATGCGGCACCGGAGCAGTGGTTCCACGCTCATACGTCACGCGAACTCAAAGGCGACGACTTCTTCCACCCCGAAGCCCTGTCGGATTATCTAACTGCGGTCCGAGATCCGCAGGCGATCATTGGCATGTGCGAAGACTATCGAGCAGCCGCCACCGTCGATATGAATCATGATCGCCAGAGCAGGGAGAGCGGTGAAAAAATACAGTGCCCCTTGCTAGTACTTTGGGGCGCAACAGGAAAAATGGGTGAGTGGTACCAACCACTCGAACTCTGGCAAGAATACTGTGCATCTACTGTTTCTGGCGGCTTGATTAACAGCGGACACTATCTGGCTGAAGAAGCGCCTGAAGAAG
>JABIUH010000191.1 GCA_018701055.1 Woeseia sp.
CCGATCTCGCGAAAACTTCCGGCGGATTATTTGTGTCCTCTCCAAATACCCAATCAAGGGTTGGTCCAAGGACATAAATGATGAAAAACGGCAATGCTAGCCAGGCCTCGTTTCCCGTTATCCAGTGCAATCCGATGCCGCTGATGCCTTGTAGCGGGTAAAGAACCGACAGCAGCCACAGCATGCGCTTACGGTCTACGTAAACGAGCGCTTCACCCGTCGGTGATGTGGCGGTATATCCTTTCAACTCGGCTGTCCATTCCCCGGATCAGACTAAATTATGGTCCAATTTTGGGACGTTGTATTGCGCTTTCGGGCAGCGATTAGGGCAGGATGTTTCCTACAGGCTGTCGAATTCCTATACAAACCATGTTGAATGTTCTGTCGAAGAGAACAAGAAGGTGATTTAAATCAACTAGGTAGGTGTGTGGCATGCAATTTGCTTTGCTATAAGACTGGACCATAAGGATATAAATGACTCACATGGATGAAGAGCAGGCAGTAATGGTGGATATCGGGTCAGAGGACGGCGAGTTCTCAGGATCGCGTGAAATGTCTGATCGACGCAACGTCTCGTGGCGTACCGTTTTATTCGGTTTTCTTCGTTCGCGTCGACGCAATAAACGCCGTGACGCCGAAGACGAGCCAATGCTTACCGATTGGCATCACCCATGGTTATTTTTCCTAGCCACCGGAATCATGCTGATGAGCAGCCTGGATGCGTTTTTTACGCTGCAGCTGATTGATAGGGGCGCGATCGAGATTAATCCGGTCATGGCGGCGGTGATCGGGCATAGCGCACTCGCATTCGCAGCCAGCAAAATGGTATTGACTGCATTTGGCATTTTCGCGCTGGTTTACCTCTCCCGATCGAAGTTTCTGAATCGCATTCGCACAGGCGCCATTCTGACGGTGTTTTTCAGTTTTTACTCCGCTCTTATCTGCTACGAATTTGTTAACCTAATCAATAGGCTGTAAGCATTGTTCGAATGTGAACCCGCGCATTCCCTAAGTAACACCCATAGGCTAAACTAGCGCTCCTTTTCCAGGACAAGTCGTTAAATTCGCACAATGCGATTTAGCAGCCGGTGCGATGAGCAAGTCTCTAAAAGACCGATACGCAACTTCAGCTTTATATGGCGGCAATGCGCTTGCCGTCGAAGCTCTGTATGAGCAATTTATTGCCAATTCGGATTCAGTTACAGAAGGGTGGCGACGGTATTTTCGGTCGCTTGGCGCAGATCAAACCGAAGTAATGCATGCGCCTATTCGCGAGCGACTGATTGAGACCGCACGCAAAACTCGCTCTAGTGGCGTCACGAGCGCGGCCACGGGGTCTGGAACGGTCGCGGCGAACGAAAAGCAAGCTGCCGTCTCACGGATGATTCAGGTGTATAGCTTACGTGGCCATCAGATTGCGGACCTTGACCCACTGGGTTTGATGGATCGGCACGTTCCTGGTGTCCTCAAACTGGACTACCTCGGTTTGACCGATGCCGATATGGACACGGAGTTCGTGACCGGAGGTGTGGCCGGCACCGACGATTGGCGCATGCAGCTTCGCGATATTATCGATCTCCTCAAGAAAATTTATTGCGGCAAGGTGGGTAGCGAGTTTGCTCATGTGTCGCGCGCGCGCGAGCGTCTGTGGTTACGCAAGCACTTTGAACGAGACATGGTTTCTGCCGGTCAGGATGAGAAAGAGCGCCTGTGGCTGCTCGAAAAATTGACGGCGGCGGAAGGCATCGAACGTTACTTACACACGCGCTTTGTAGGACAAAAAAGATTCTCGCTCGAAGGTGGTGAGAGTCTGATACCCATGTTGGATGATTTGATTCAGCAAGGTGGTCGCTCCGGCATCCGCGAGTTCGTGATCGGTATGGCGCATCGTGGAAGAATTAATGTGTTGGTCAATGTGCTGGGCAAGTCACCGGAAGAGCTGTTCGATGAATTCGAAGGCAAGGTTGACTCGCCTGATATGAAAGGTTCCGGCGACGTTAAATATCACAAAGGGTATTCAGCGGACATGAAAACCCCGGGTGGCAACGTCCATATCGCGTTGGCATTCAATCCTTCTCATTTGGAAATCGTTAATCCTGTCGTCGAGGGTTCTGTTCGGGCAAGACAGCAACGACGTGGAGATGCGGAGCGGCAGGAAGTGCTCCCAGTGCTGATCCATGGTGATGCAGCATTTTCTGCACAAGGCGTGGTGACGGAAACGTTTCAGATGTCGCAAACTACTGGGTTTCGTACCGGCGGTACGATTCACATCGTCATCAATAATCAAATTGGCTTCACGACCAGCCGCCCATCAGATGCCCGATCGACGGCCTATTGCAGCGATGTCGCGAAGATGATCGAGGCGCCGGTATTTCATGTGAACGGTGACAGTCCTGAAGCCGCAATTAATGTGATGCGTTTGGCGTTGAAATACCGCCAAAAATTCCGCAAAGATGTCGTCATCGATCTGGTCTGCTACCGCCGGCATGGTCATAACGAAGCGGACGAGCCAAGTGCGACGCAGCCGGTGATGTATTCAGTTATTAGAAAACATAAGACGACTCGTGCGCTGTACGCACAACAATTAGTGGGCGCTGACGTGATTGATGATGCGGCCGTAAGCCAGTTGCAGGAGGATTATCGAGATCGCCTGGATCGCGGCGAGCCGGTGCCTGACTCTGCGCTTGGCATGATAGGCAATGAATTCACTGTCGATTGGCATCCGTACTTGAACACCACTTGGGACGATGACGTCGACACGACGCTAAGCCCCGTAAAAGTTGCCGAGCTTGCGGGCAAACTTACAACATTGCCTCCCGGCTATGCATTGCATGGTCGTGTCCAACGAATCATTGATGACCGTAAGCGCATGGGCGCCGGCGAAATCGATATGGATTGGGGTTTTGCAGAATCGATGGCGTATGCGGGACTTCTTGACGACGGATACGAATGCCGTATTACCGGGCAAGACAGCGGGCGTGGAGCTTTTTTCCATCGGCATGCTGTCCTCCACGAACAAAACAATCGACAGGAATATATTCCGCTTCAACACATCACCGATAAGCCTGGCGCGTTTAGGGTTATTGATTCGCTGTTGTCGGAAGAGGCCGTCATGGCGTTTGAGTATGGTTATGCGACGACGGAGCCAGGCACTTTGGTCGTGTGGGAAGGTCAGTTTGGTGATTTCGCCAACGGTGCACAGGTCGTCATCGATCAATTCATTAGTTCTGGAGACGCAAAGTGGGGGCGCCAATGCGGCCTGACTTTGTTTTTACCGCACGGATATGAAGGGCAAGGGCCGGAACATTCTTCCGCGCGCTTGGAGCGGTTTCTGCAACTTTGCGCTGAACACAACATGCAGGTCTGCGTACCGTCAACGCCAGCACAAATGTTCCATATGATTCGCCGGCAGATGATCCGGCCTTATCGAAAACCGCTTATTGTGCTGACGCCAAAGAGTTTGTTGCGACATAAAGCTTCGGTGTCGACGCTGAGTTCGCTTTCGACCGGGCAGTTTGAGGTCATCATCCCGGACACCTCCGCATTGCAGGCGGAAGAAGTTACCCGTGTAATATTTTGCAGTGGCAAGGTCTACTACGATCTGATCGAGGCTCGTGAAGTTAACGATTTATCGAATGTCGCGATCGTAAGAATCGAGCAGTTGTATCCGTTTGCTATTGAGCGGTACGCCAGCATTCTTGAGTCCTATCCCAACATTACCGATGTGGTTTGGTGTCAGGAAGAACCACAGAATCAAGGCGCCTGGTATCAAATCAGGCACCGGCTACAAGAACCCTTGAGTGATCAACAGGAACTTTTCTATGCCGGTCGGCCGAGCGCAGCAGCGCCAGCGTCCGGAATCTATAAACTTCACTTACAGCAGCAGCAGGCACTGGTTGAAGCGGCATTGGATGTCGAAGTTAAAGCCCGTGTCGCCAAAAAACAGCCTGCTAAAAAACGGAAATCTAAATGACCATCGAAATAAAAGTGCCGACATTGCCTGAGTCTGTAGCAGATGCGACTCTGGTGGCGTGGCACAAGAAAGTTGGCGAGGCAGTCTCCCGCGACGAGAATCTGGTTGATCTTGAAACGGATAAAGTGGTTCTGGAAGTGCCGGCACCGACTTCGGGAACGATTATAGAAATTGTAGCCGCCAATGGTGCAACCGTCGTCGCAGGTGATGTGCTGGCGTTGCTCGAGGAGGGTGATGCGCCCGCCGCTACCCAAGAGCCTGTAAAAAGGGTGATCGAAGCGCCGGCCGCCGAGGCGTCCGAATCGGTCGTCGCGAAGTTAAGTCCAGCCGTGCGGCGCTTGTTGGAAGAGCACGATCTTGATGCCACGATTGTGATGGGTTCCGGTAAAGACAGTCGCATCACAAAATCGGACGTGATGGGGTACTTGAAAAATCACAGCGATGAAAACGTTGCGCCCGGTGACCCAGCCCCCGAACTCGAGATTGGTATGGTTACGGCGGGCCCGTCACGTACAGAGCAGCGCGTGCCAATGACTCGATTGCGAGCACGCATCGCCGAGCGCATGGTGGAGGCGCAGCAAACGGCTGCTATGTTGACCACGTTTAATGAGGTCGATCTAACAAAGGTCATCTCTCTGCGAAAGCGGCACAAAGAAGCATTTGAGAAGGAGCACGGTGTCCGTCTTGGATTTATGTCTTTCTTTGCCAAGGCAGCGGTTGAGGGTTTGAAAAAATTTCCAGCGGTCAACGCATCCGTCGAAGACAGTGATATTGTTTATCATGACTACGTCGATATCGGCATTGCAGTTTCGTCCGAGCGGGGCCTCATGGTGCCTGTGTTGCGCGATGTTGATCATTCGAGCTTTGCGAAGATTGAGGCCGACATCAATATGTATGCCGGTAAGGCCAGAGATGGCTCTATGAGCATGGAGGATTTAACGGGTGGTACGTTTACCATTACCAACGGGGGCATTTTTGGTTCGATGTTGTCGACCCCTATTCTGAATCCACCGCAAAGCGCGATTTTAGGCATGCATAACATTCAAGAACGACCTGTTGCGATAGACGGGGAGGTCGTTATTCGACCTATGATGTATCTGGCGCTTACATATGATCATCGTATTATCGATGGTAAGGAAGCGGTTCAGTTCCTCATTAGTATCAAAAATTCATTGGAAGATCCCGGCAGACTTTTGTTACAGGTTTAATAGGAAAGCTTAAGAAATAATGAGCAAATCATATGACGTGGTGGTTATTGGTGCCGGCCCTGCGGGCTACGTGGCCGCAATACGTGCCGCGCAACATGGCCTCTCTGTTGCCTGTATCGATGAGTGGAAGAACCTGGATGGCAAGAATGCCTTCGGTGGTACTTGTTTGAACGCCGGTTGCATACCGTCGAAAGCATTACTGGAATCATCCGAGTTGTTTCATCGGGCTAACCATGAGTTCAGTAAGCATGGGATCTCAGCAAACGACGTCGCTATTGATGTCGGTAAAATGCAAAAGCGTAAAGCGACGATTGTTCGTCAACTGACAGGCGGCGTTGCGGGTCTATTAAAGGCATCGAAAATTAATGCGTTGGCCGGGCATGGAAAACTGCTCAGTGACCGTCGCGTGGAATACACCTCTGCGGATGGCGACGTGGAAACGTTTTCCGCGAGCAACGTTATTCTGGCAACGGGTTCAACTCCGATTGAATTGAAGATAGCAGAGTTTGACGGAGAACGAATTGTCGATTCGTGGGGTGCGCTTGAGTTCGATTCGGCGCCAGCGACACTGGGCGTTGTTGGTGCAGGCGTGATCGGGCTCGAGCTTGGGAGTGTCTGGAATAGGCTTGGATCTGACGTGGTTATTCTTGAAGCGATGCAGGATTTCCTGTCGATGGCGGACCAGCAGATCGCAAAAGAAGCGCACAGCCAATTCAAGAAACAGAAATTGGATATTCGTCTTGGAGCAGCGGTTACCTCAGCAACGGTCGAGGGCGATAAGGTAAATGTTGCCTATGAAGATCAGGAAGGGGCGAAATCACTTGAGGTTGATAAGTTAGTGGTTGCCGTTGGTCGACGTCCGTTCACTGACGGTCTTCTGGCAGATGACAGCGGCGTGCAGGTTGATGAGCGTGGTTTCATTGTCGTGGATGACGAATGTCGGACCGGCATCAGCGGTGTTTATGCGGTCGGTGATTGTGTGCGTGGTCCGATGCTCGCGCACAAAGGTTCTGAGGAAGGCGTGATGGCGGCTGATTTGATCGCCGGTGAAATTGCCGAAGTAAATTACGACGTCATTCCGTCGGTTATTTACACAGCGCCAGAAATTGCCTGGGTTGGCAAGACAGAGGAAGAAGTAAAGGCTTCAGGACAGAGTTATAAAACAGGATCATTTCCATTTGCCGCAAGCGGTCGTGCGAAGGCGATGGAACAAACGAGCGGGATGGTCAAAATCATTTCTGCGCAGGACGATGATGAGATTCTCGGTGCTCACATAATTGGCCCGATGGCCGGCGAGTTAATTTCGGAAATTGTATTGGCGATGGAGTTTGAGGCGAGTACTGAAGACATTCAACGTACGATTCACGCGCATCCAAGCCTCGCCGAAGCCATTCACGAAGCTTCGTTAGCAGTCGACAACCGAGCACTTAATTACCCGAACAAGTAACCGGATGTCGCGGCTACGGTGCCTCGCCAGTCTTAAGCCAGTGTGCGCACTCAGGTCCTAGTTTTTCGATCGCCATACGTTCGTATTTCTGATTGTCTGCATCAGTCAGAACATCCCGCCAACGGCCATTAACGCCTTTGTTGATGAACGTCTTTGCACCGCCTTCCCACAGTGCACCGCCGAGTGGGACGGAATTTTCCGGATTCGCTTTCATGTAATCGAAGCTGCAATGCTCAATGATCTCATCCCATTTATTTTCGTCAATGGGGATATTCAGATACGTGGCAATCTCTCGGATTTGTCCGGGCATGTCGGCTTTTAGTGCAGAAAAATGCATTAGCTTCATATTGGGTAGGTCCCGAATTTTCCACCACGATGAAATATTCTCCCAAAAGCTCCACAACGGATAGTCGTCTCGATCCAACCACTCATGAAAGTATTCATAGATATCGTGCTGCGGTGGCTGAAGTTTTTCGACGTCCGGACTGCACGAATTATTTATCGCTGCATACCCTTCTTTGTTAAAGGTAGAGTGGTGATGGTAAAAGCTCCACAAAACGTCGCGACCGTCTCGGGCGATGTAAATATATTTTGCTTGTGGTGAATACACCAGGGCATCGACCGGAAGGTGGGTTTTGAGAAAGCATCGGTGCGTTTGCGCTTCGATTGCGGGGAACTTGATTTCCCGGGGCGGGACTACCATGTCAATCCACAATGATAACTCGGCAACATTTATATCCGTTCTGCCGTTGAATATCAGCTGTGAAACCATTTGCTGCGGCCAGGCTGCAGCCAGGTTGTGCCGGATTTGGCGTATGTGCCGATAATGATGTCGTCGTCGCGGAATGGAAAATCATTCCACAATGTCGAGTCACAATGATTGTGAAAGTATTCGCGTGTTTTTTCAGGCCACATAGGAAGTCTCTTTAGTTATTAAGGTTCTTTACTACTTGCAACTAAGCCATCCAGCAATTGCAGGAATTCAGCGGTATGGCTTTGGCCGCCCAACGATTGACGCCAGGCCTTGAATGTCGAAAGACAAACAATGCCAGGCAATGTTCTGAGTCGACCATTCCACGGTTCCGCGTTTAGATATCCAATATTGTATTGATGGTAACGGCTCTTAGTTTCAATCATGTATAGATTGAAAAGTACGATCGCTTTGCGGGTTTCGGCCCCTGGCGTTAGCGGTGCTCCGCTCTGAATTTTATCCCAAACATCTGCGTGTTCGACAAGAACGGACATCATGGCAGTTTCGCCGTTCATCACGTTTTGAGTGGTGGTGGCTTTGAGTGCTCGGGTGTTTTGCTGAATCTGTAAGGTCAAAAATATCAGCGTCACTACAACGAGAATTACGCCGATTATTTCGGCAACATTAGCAATGTCAGCAAGCGCTATACAATCCCTCTATTCGTCTGCTGCTTAGTTTATTGATCATTCGGGCAAAATAGTATCGCGGGCATCATAACCGTTTGTCGGATGATCTGCAGGTGTGACGATGTGTGTTTCGATTGGAATCAAGTCCTGCGACGCACCGATGTGACATTGGGCACTTGCTCCACTCGACTGATCGCCCGACTCAACGTCGGTAGGCTCGGCACCGAAATCGATAACTGAATCTCGACCTGCATGGTGCGTTTGTTGTTCTTCGTTTGCACGGATTCAACGCTTACGTTTTCGTCGGCCATGACAGTGCTGATATCTCGGAGCAAGCCTTGTCGGTCAAACGCCTGCACGGAGAGTTCTGCCGGATAACTAGCATCAACTGTACCACCCCAATCCACTTCGATCACGCGCTCTGCGTGTCGTATTCGCAAGCTGAGGAAATTGCCGCAATCTTGGCGATGAATACTGACGCCGCGGCCCAGCGTGATGTAGCCGGAGATGTGTTCCGGTGGCACCGGATGGCAGCAACGAGCAAAATTGTACAAAAGATCGCCAATCCCGCTGATCGCGATGGCTCCAGCAGCAGATTCTTTCTTTTTCTTAGTGCGGCGCTTACGAATGATCGTGTGTGAATCATCTTTGCGTAAGTTTTGAATCGCTGACGCGATCGCGGCAGAGGTGATATCGCCGGCGCCGAGCGCGACACACATCAATTCGGTATCTTTGAGCTTGAGTTGTTTAGCGATTGTATCGGTGGCGATGTCGCGGACGTTTAAACGAGACAATTCGCGTTCGAAAATTTCGCGACCGTGGCGTTTGTTTTGATCGCGATCGCGTTGCCTGAACCAGTTTCGAACTTTGGTGCGACTTCGGGTCGCCGCGAGATAGCCGAGTTGCGGACTAAGCCAATCCCGACTCGGTTGTGGTTGTTTGCCAGTAATAATTTCGATCTTATCGCCGTTCTGCACCGTGTATGTGAGCGGGACAATGCGGCCATTAACTTTCGCGCCACGGCAGCGATGGCCAATTTGGGTGTGCACGTGATAGGCGAAATCAAGCGGAGTCGCTTGTGCCGGCATTTCGACGACATCGCCTTTGGGACTTACCGCGTAAACGCGATCTTCAAATACGTCCCCCTTAATTTGATCGAGCAAATGACCATCCGAGCCCGTTGGCTCCAGAATTTGTCGCAGTAGTCGTATTTTCTTTTCGAAGATCGCTTTACTGGCACCGCCTTCCTTATAACGCCAGTGCGCCGCTACGCCCAGTTCAGCGTGTCGGTGCATCTCATGGGAACGAATTTGCACTTCAACCGTCTGGCCTTCAGGCCCGATCAGCGCGGTGTGCAACGATTGGTAGTCGTTATCTTTTGGATTGGCAATGTAATCGTCGAATTCGCCCGGAAAGTACGACCAGATGTTGTGGACGATGCCAAGCGCGGCGTAGCACTCACCGACATCGCGAACTAGGACGCGTACAGCACGCACATCAAAGATTTGTTCCAGGGGTTTGTCTTTGCGCTGCATTTTTCGCCAAATGCTGTAAATATGTTTTGGCCGACCAGAAATTTCAGCATGAATGCCGTTGTTCCAAAGCGCTTCCTGAAGCGTGGCCGTAACGCCGGTGATGAATTCTTCTCGTTCAGTTCGTTTTTCGTTCAGTCCCCTGGCAATTTGTTTGTAGGTTTTCGGTTCTAGAAAACGAAACGCGAGATCTTCGAGTTCCCATTTGAGTTGCCAGATGCCTAGTCGGTTCGCCAGCGGCGCATAGATTTCCTGAGTTTCGACGGCCAAAGCGCGCTGTTTTTTACGCGGCGAAGTTTTGGCCTGTCGCAGGCGATGTAATTGCTCCGCGATACGGGCGACGACGAGGCGCGCATCGGATACAACTGCGAGCAGCATCTTGCGAAGTGCTTCAGACTGCTGCGTTGCCAGCGCTTCGCCGGGTTCCCAGTCGGGAGGTAGCGTAAATTCACCAAGTTGCAGCAAGCCATTCACCAGGGCCGGGAGTTCAGGTGCTGGTAATTTATTGAGCGCGCGCGAATTGATGAGGCCTGCACGCACGGCCGGATAGAGCTGGACGGCCGCGATCATGACGGGCGGTAAGCCTAGCGGTTGTAAGATTTTGGAGAGATTTTCACCCTCCAATCGCGAATCCACAGCCGTTTGGTCGTCTGGAAGTTGCTGTAATAGCTCGCTACACCGCCGCATGAGGTCCAGCGCAATGCGCGCCTCATTATCTATTTCAGGGCTTGTGTCGGACATCTGGCAGGCTATAGGTGGTGTACGTCTACGGTTTAACCGTTATCATACGCCCCCGTGTTTGGGCAGGACATGGCAATCTGGTGTCATGTATCTCGCCGTCTGCGTCTGACGCGCATTCAGGCATTCATTAGCAGGAATGGTTAATCCATGGCAGGACATAGTAAATGGGCGAATATCCAGCACCGCAAAGGTGCTCAGGATAAGAAGCGCAGCAAGCTTTTTACCAAACTTATTCGTGAAATTACCGTTGCAGCACGTATGGGGGGTGGCGATATGGATGCCAATCCTCGTCTCCGGTTGGCTGTGGATAAAGCGAAAGCCAAGAGCATGCCGAAAGACAACATCGAGCGAGGGATCAAGAAGGGCAGCGGCGACATGGATGGTGTGGACTTCATGGAGCTTCGCTATGAGGGTTACGGACCTGGTGGCACCGCTGTGTTGGTTGATTGCATGACGGACAACAAGAATCGGACCGTTGCGGAAGTACGGCACGCCTTTACAAAATTTGGAGGCAATCTCGGTGCGGACGGCTCGGTCGGGTACCTCTTCGAAAAAGTTGGCTCATTAAGCTATCCCGCTGGAAGCGACGAAGATGCGGTCATGGAAGCGGCAATCGATGCAGGTGCTGATGACGTTGTTGTCGATGAAGATAAGTCGATCGAGGTACTGACGGACCCGGCAGAATTTGAATCGGTACGCGATGCAATGCGAGCATCGGGCCACGGACCGGAAAATGCAGAGTTGACGATGCGTGCATCCACGAGCACCGTGTTGGATCTGCAGCCGGCTAGCTCGATGATTAAGATGATCGAGGCTCTCGAGGATCTGGATGATGTTCAAAGTGTCTACAGCAATGCCGACATTCCGGACGATGTCCTGGCTGAACTCTAGCCTGGATTATGCATGAATTGGAACGCACTCTTGCTTGATCATTGTTGGTACACGAATAGTCCGGGCAGGGTGACGCTTGACTAACACAGTGCGCATTTTGGGTATCGACCCGGGTTCGCGGCTTACGGGTTTCGGCGTCGTGGATTGTATCGGCGATCGGGCAAATTATGTCGCCAGCGGATCGGTAAACAGCATCAAGGGGGAATTTCCGGAGCGCCTTAAGGTGATATTTCGCTCAGTGACCGAAATCGTTGCGAAGTATCAGCCGCACGTGGTCGCCGTCGAAAGTGTATTTATGCACAAGAACGCCGGTAGTGCTCTAAAGCTGGGGCATGCGCGTTCTGCCGCGATTTGCGCTACTTTCGGGTATGATCTGCGGGTTTTTGAGTACGCGCCCAGAGCTATTAAACAAGCCGTGGTCGGGACTGGAGCGGCCACCAAGGAGCAGGTCCAACATATGATTAAGCAACTGTTGGCACTTGAGGGCGATCCCTCTCCCGATGCAGCCGATGCACTCGCCGCCGCAATGTGTCACGCGAATCAGCGACTCATGCATCGGGTGGTTGAGAAAGCGACCGTCGTCGCGGGATTAAAATGATCGGTTCTCTTCGTGGCCGTATCCTGGAAAAACAGGGATCGAGTGTCGTGATTGAGTGTGGCGGTGTTGGCTACGTCGTTGAGACACCGATGTCGACGTTCCTGGAATTGCCTGCGGCCGGGCAGGACATATTTGTCAGGACGCACATGCAGGTTCGCGACGATGCTCATTTGCTCTATGGATTTTCGACCGAAGATGAGCGGCACCTGTTTCGAATGCTCCTGAAAGTCAGTGGCGTAGGTGCAAAGATGGGCCTCGCCATATTGTCAGCCATGACCGTGTCCGATTTCGCTCGTTGTGTGCAGCTTGAAGATACAGCGATGCTCGTGCGCATTCCGGGTGTTGGCAAGAAAACGGCCGAGCGCCTCATTATAGAAATGCGTGACAAAATTGAGGCCGGTCCCGCTACAACGTCAACGGGTTTGCCACTGCATGTGGTGGGCGATGCCCGGAGTGAGGCCGTTGATGCGCTCGTCTCACTGGGTTACAAACCTGCAGAAGTGAAACGACTGCTTGGACAAATTGACACTAAAGATCAGTCTGCCGAGGACATTATTCGGCGCGCGCTACGACAAGTAGCGACCTAGTGTTCCATCAATCCTACCTCGTTGGAGTACTGACGGTATGCGAGTAATTAACCGTGAGTAACATCGAACACGATCGACTGACCAGTGCTGCTCCGCGTGAGGAAGATCAGGCAATCGATCGAGCTATACGGCCGAAGCGCCTTGAAGATTACGTCGGTCAGCCAAGCGTCAAGCAACAGATGAATATTTTTATTACCGCGGCAAAAAATCGTGCCGAGGCGCTTGATCATGTTCTGATTTTTGGTCCACCTGGCCTCGGCAAGACAACGCTTGCACATATTGTTGCTAATGAGATGGGCGTCAACATGCGCCAGACGTCTGGGCCAGTACTGGAGAAACCGGGCGATGTCGCCGCCATCCTCACCAACCTTGAGCCAAATGACGTGTTGTTCGTTGACGAGATTCATCGCTTAAGTCCGATGGTCGAAGAGGTGTTGTATCCGGCAATGGAAGACTTTCAACTCGAC
>JABIUH010000244.1 GCA_018701055.1 Woeseia sp.
AAGATCGCGTTCTTCCTGTGTATATGTTCTTTTCATCAGATAACTCTCCGTTATGGACACATTCAGAGTATCTGTTGCAGCCACCCGTTGAATCTACAACGGCCTTCTTTGTCAAGGAAAGCTCATGAGGTATCGATTCATCGATGCACATAAGAAGGCCTGGCCGGTGACCCTCATGTGTGGTGTTCTCAATGTATCGCGTAGTGGCTACTACCACTGGAGTGCGCGTGGTCCGAGCAGGCAAGCGCTGTCGAACGGGAAGCTTGATCAACGCGTACGCGAGATCTTTACTCGTCACAAGCAACGCTACGGAGCGCCCCGGATTACGGACGACTTGCACGACGAGGGCTTTGGTTGCAGCGAGAACCGTGTTGCGCGGCGTATGCGGGCGTTGGGCCTCAGGGCGGTGCAGGCAGAAATTCAAAGTCACGACCGACTCGAACCACTCCAAGCCGGTGGCGCCGGACCTGATCGAGCAGGACTTCCACGCTGAGGCGGCCAATCAGAAATGGACCAGCGATATTACCTACGTATGGACCGACGAGGGCTGGCTGTACCTTGCGGTAGTGATGGACCTGTACTCAAGAGCCATTGTCGGTTGGTCGATGAACCGCCGCATGACGCAAAAACTGGTCTGTAACGCGCTGACCATGGCGCTGTTCCGCCGTCACTTTCCCAAGGGCACGATCATTCATTCTGATCGGGGCAGTCAGTATTGTTCCAAACGCTATCAGCGACTGATCAAGAACAACGGCCTGCGTTGTAGCATGGGGCGCAGAACCAATTGTTACGACAATGCCGCGATGGAGAGTTTTTTCCACACGCTGAAAGTCGAGCTGGTTCACCGCGAGCGGTATGCTACTCGACGCATGGCGACTTCCAGGATATTCGAATACATAGAAACGTATTACAATCGACAGAGAAAAAATTCTGCTATCGGGTATAAAATTCCCGCGCAGTTTGAAAAAGCAGCTTAACCTCGTGTCCAGAATTGTGGGGGAAGATCACCGCCGCAAAGAAGTCGTAATGGGACTCGAAATCGATGGCCGTTTCAAAGCGTATCCGCTCAAGGAATTAAAAAATGGCGCGCACAGTTTTGACGATGAGTTTTCAGGCAAGAAGTTTGTAGTGAAATTCGACGAAAAAAATCGAACGGCACAGATTGTTCAAGCTGACGGATCAGAAATCCCCACCACGATGGCGTTCTGGTTTGCGTGGTACGCATTCCATCCCGCGACGGATATCTACGAGGCACAGTGATATCGAATAGCACGAGCACTAATCCGAACAACCCGCGTAGCAATGACTATTTGATTAAGTGCTTCTCCGGAGCGCGGGTCTTTTGCTGCGTCGTCGGAAATGCCTTCAGGTTTCTTATCCGATCTCGCTGATGAAGCGGCGGATGCGAGCGGCATTTGCGCCGACGTCGCTGCCCCCAACGCGGGACTTCGACCGTATATCAAGGCGACTTCCAGCGCCGTCTGTTGTTATGCGAATGACGACGTCATCCTTGAAACCAAACCAGAGCGTGGTCGCCGTCGCTTCGATCCGTCCTCCCATCGGTTCTGCTGCAACTATTTCCAGGCCCATGTCTTCCGCGGCCTCGAGTGCCTTGCGGAACGTCTCGTCGGCTGGCGTATCAAGCACCAATGTTTCGATATCCGGATAGCCCTCGCGCTGTTGCTTCGCGATCTCTTCGCCGAGATACTCTGGCGGGTTAGGCGCGTCGGCGCGAATAGGCAGCATCGCGACGAACAGTGGGGGATCAACAGTATCGGTCGTGATGTCATGAATAAACGGGAGAGATGTCGCAGTCTGATAGCCGTTCCACGGCACCCACGCAGTGCCAAGACCCACCAGCAGTGCAGCAGCTAACATGGTAACGTTGCCGGCACGTGTCTTCGGGATGACGAGTAGTACGAGAGCGAAAGCTGCTGCGGAGAGTCCGGCAAACAATGCCGAGCGCATCAACATAAAGCCCATCGAAAAGTCCCACATTCCTAATCGTGTGCCGGGGCCGGCAACGAAGAGCAGCAGAGCCGCAACAACGGCGATAGAAAAAGCGATCTTCGAGATTTTCATAGTGAGCCCTTCGTTTGCGGTACGCGCAACAGCATTTTTATTGGTCACCCGACGTTCGAACCGGCGGCACCTGTGCGGTTATTATACCGAGTCATGAGGACGTATCCCCAAGGAATCCGTTCAGGACGGAGCTTGATGCGTTTGATAAGCAGGTCGGAGTTCGAGTGCTGTTATCGCAATCCAGTCGCGAAGCGACACGCCCGGGCGTCCAATTCAGGAATACCCAGCGCCGCTCTAGCAACAAAAAGGACACGTTTAATTGTATCGGCGTTCTACCCTAATTCCTGCTGATGCTATTGCGTTTGGTTGCTGTAATTCATTCCTTACTTGTCATTTACCCGCAGGGAACTGGATGAAATAACGAGAAATTCAAACGACAACGAAGACATGGGCAACTCTTCAAACAAAAGTGGGTGTCCTAATTCCATTCGCTCATTGCCCGCTGCCACCACCGGACGTGTTCCAGGTGGCACCTAGTGTCCGCTGCTCCGCCTGTGGCTCATGCCGCTCCAGCATCTGTCGCCGTACGACGCCGCCATAGACGTTACCGTGGCGGTCGACCCCGATTGCTTCGGCGCCGCTGTGTGCGAAGTCACGCGCCTCAATGTCTTCGAGGAAGTAGTGCACTTGACCGGTCATAGCGCTCCCGATGCGAATACCTTTTTTCCATCCCGGGTTCTCGGGCCCCCAGGATTCCGAGTCGGCGACATAAATCGTATCGGTATGATCGATGTAGATTCCGCTCGGTCTTCCGAACTGTGTCCACTGATCGATGTAGTTGCCGTCCTGATCCCAGATCATGATGCGGTTATTGTCGCGATCAGCGATGAACAGGCGTCCTTTGGTGTCGAGCGCAATCGCGTGTGGCGCGCTTAGCTGCAGGTGCCCCTGACCTGTCATTCCGTAGCGGGCGATCAAGGTGCCGTCGGGCGCGAGTTTGCTGAGTCGGGAATGGGCGCCATTTTTCACATGGCCTTCGGTGACGAAGAGTGTGCCATCGCGAGCAATCACGACATCGGTCGGCTCGCGGAACTGGTCCGGCGCATCACCCGCTAACCCCGGTCGACCGAGCGTCATCAGGAGCTCACCGTCCGGACTGAACTTGCGCACAAGATGCCCACCGGGCGCAGCGCCTTTCCCCGTATCGGTCGTCCACACGTTGCCTTCGAAGTCGACGTGAATTCCGTGTGGAAATGCCATCAGGCCTTCACCGAACGTGCCAAGTCGCTTGCCGGTGCGGGTGTCGAGTATTACCAGCGGCGCCTCCGGTCGATCGACGCAGCTATTCGATTGGCAACGGTGAAGGACGTATAGGACACCGTCAGGGCCGCCTTCCGCGCCGGTAACCGCACCCCACTCGCTATTGTTTCCTGGAGGCGCCTCCCCCCATGGCTCAATGCGGGTATACGGGTTAGGACGGTCATTGCTGTAAGTGATTGGGCCGTAAACCGCCACGAGTTTTTGCAAGGCATCCACCAACGGACTCGTCGTGCCTTCGTTGCTGATCGGTCGGTCGATGTTAGGATTTTGCCGAACGGGGGTTGGTTCTTTTTCCTGAGTCATCCCAATCTCGGTTCCGAGAAAAAGGGCAACAACTACCAGCAGCCTGGTCATAACAACCTCCCATTTGTATTTGGAGAATAGATTCTAACGAGAATCAATAGAATCTGACCCTAATAGTTATCCACAGAACCTGAACGCGACAAGCAATCGCTTATTGCGCCTCGGCGATTTCCTTCATGTTCGCTAACCCGGTTGTAAAAAGATTGCGTCGACTTTCAACGGCAGCACTAATCTCCTCTTCGCTGGATCGGGAGGTGTCCCACATTACGGTGTAAATCAACTTGGACGTGGTTTCGCTGACCGGTCTTGCTTCCATAAAGCCATGATAAAGGGTGTAGTACTCACCCTCGGTCACGGGCTGGGTATATCCGTAGGACAGTTCGGTTTGGGCAACCATGGGTTCCACAATGGTTCCGTTCAAAACGCGAACGGTGCCAACACCGCCGTCGCCTTGCGTGATCTCGCAATCCAGGCCCAGCCATTCGCCGATGTCACAGTAGCCGCCGACTTTGGACCAGACTTCTGCAGCGGGCTTGTTGACCGCGATGTCAAATTCCAGGCGGTAGTAATCTGGTTGAGCGAAAGCCCAGCAAGAAGCCGCCAGGGCAATCAGACCGGTTAGAAGGTGTCGTAAGCGCATGGTGGCTGCCTTGTAGAGTTTGGTTACTTTAAGGTTGCTTAGTCTAACGAATTTAGGCGGAAATTTTCTTCAGAAAGGCGCAGAAGCTGCAATTAAACGCTGTCACACAAAAATCGGTCAGGCTTATTTGTTGGCTCATGGCCAATTAATAAACCTGACCGATTTTTGTGTGACAGCGTTTTAGCGGATAGCGACGAAGACGGTGTGTTGGACGAACAGGTGCAACTGGTTAAACTGGGGCCGAACCCATTGCTGTCCCATAAAGTCGTGGTTAAATCGTTGCTAAGGTTTATCCGACAGGGCCTGTGGCGGTGCCGAGATTAAGCAGATATCGATTCAGTGCGAAGAACCGTAGGGGCACCTTGATGGACAGCAAGCGTTGCTATCTTGTTAGCCTTCCGCCAACGCAGCCAGAGTGGTCTTGTCCTCGTCACTTGCCGTGTGATGGATGCGGAGCAAGATGCTGGCGAGCTTCCGTGCATCTGTTTCGGTGTTGCCGTCGCTAATGGTGTCTTCCAACCGCTCGGCATCCTTCTCCGTGACCTTATGCTGGAAATTGGAGATTGCCACCGCAATATCTGCCGCTTCCTCTGTGCTGTCATCGCTGTCGATGATGCCCTTCAATGCCGCCTTGTCGTCATCCGATGGAAAGTGATTAAGGCTCATTGTGATTTGGGCCATCGTCTTGATCGCGGCGTCGTCCGCCAGAACGAAACCTGTTGAAAAAAGCGAAGTGATGGTGATACCTGTCAGGACTAATGCAAACTTATTCATGTCGACCTCCTGGAAAGATAAATGTCACAAGCTGATTCTAGTCCTCATTTGGGTCCCGGCGCACCTGATTAGGAGGAAATCTTTCCTGAAAGACGGAAAAGCTGCAATTAAACGAATAAGGTGCCAAGTTCATTTGTTGACCCATAGCCAATAAATAAATCTGACCCCTTTTTTCGAAGGGCGTCGACGGGGGTCGTAAATCGGACGCATTAGTCCGCGTATTTTGCTAATTTAACCCTGTCCCATATTCGCGATAACCCCCTAAGACCTAAGGACACGCAATGAAAACCTCACGTCGAAATTTTATTTGCTCCGTCTCAGCCGCCGGCGCACTCGCCGCGCTACCCGCCTCAGCTTTCGCACAAGGAATTGCGAGCAAAACACTCGACATCCTGGTTCTCGGTGGCACAGGTTTTATCGGGCCACACGAGATCAACTATGCGCGAGCCCGCGGCCACAACGTCACCATGTTCAATCGTGGCAAGACGGCGCCAGGCATGTTTCCGAATGTAGAGGCACTGATCGGCGATCGAGATGATCAGCTTGATTCACTAAAAGGTCGGGACTGGGATGCAGTCATCGATAACTCCGGTTTTTACCCACGCCATGCGCGTCTCTCTGCTGAGTTGCTGCATGGGCATGTGGATCAGTACATGTTCGTTTCCAGCATCTCTGCCTATGGCGAAGATATGACTGTTGACGACAACGAGTTCTCTGCGGCGTATGGCGTGATGGATGATCCGACCGATGAATCCGAACCGCCTTATGGCCCGACCTATGGTCCGCGAAAAGCATTGTGCGAGCAGGAAGTCACGAAAGTGTTTGGCGACAAAGCCATCCATATCCGACCCGGCATCATCACCGGCACCGGGGATCCGACGGAGCGCCTTCGCCATTGGCTTAAGCGCATAAAGGCCGGCAACGAAATCCTGGTTCCCGGACAGGAAGATCTGCCAGTGCAATACATTGATGCGGCTGACATGACCGGCTGGATGGTGCGTATGCTCGAAGATAGTGGCAGCGGCCCCTACAACGCGGTCGGCGCCGAAGCGCCTTATCGTGCCAGGCCGCTCCTGGAAGGCATTCGTGACGCCACGGGATCGAAATCAAAACTGACCTGGATTGATTGGGAATGGATTAGAAAAGAAGCATCAGACATTCCAGGTTATGCGCCTTGGTATGGACAAGGACCGATTCCTTTCATGCAGGTCAACAACGACAGGGCGCTTGCGACAGGCTTAACGTTTCGATCGATCGAGGAAACCGCCAAGGACATGATTGCGAATCTTAAAGAGGGTGATGTTCCGGAAGGACGGGGCGATGGGTTTGATCTGGAAACCGAAGAGAAGCTTTTGAAGAAGTGGCATGCGGAGAAGGGGTGAGGGTGCTGCCTTTTATCCTTTCTAGTGATCAGCTCTTTTCGACACTTCTTTCAATCGATCTGAGAAATAGGGGTCGAACCGAGATTAGCGATAGCGATCAGCTAATTAATCGCGGTTCGACCCCATTCCATTTTCGAGTGATTTCCAATACGCGCCCCTGCACGTGGCACTAATTTCCACGCAGGAAAGCAATCACTGGGGAGGGGGTGTGACGACACAATTGCGACGCGGGTCGCTACCCATAGCAATACTCATCGGTTGCATCCTGTCGTCAGCCTCAATGCCGTCAGCCGCCCAGCAACTGGGCGCCGGTAATGCCCGGCCAATCGCCACTGCCAACCAACTGGAAATCGTTCCGGTCATGGATGGTGATGTGCTGAATGACCCGGCGTGGACCGGCGCGGAGCCCATAACCGGTTTCTCTCAGGTTCGACCCGACGAGGGTCATCCAGCCACCCAAAAGACAGAAGTTTTTGTCGGATTCACGGCAACGACAATGCACGTTGCTGTCATCGCCTACGACGACGAACCTGCTGAAGTCCTTAGCACCGACATGCGTCGCGATTCATCACTGGACGATACAGATGCGTTTCTCTTTATCGTCGACGGCTTGGAGGATCGTCAGACCGGGTATGTGTTTGGCACTAGCCCGGCGGGCGTGCAGTTTGACGGCCAGGTGACAAAAGAAGATACGGCAGGATTCAGTGCAGGCAGCGGCGGCTTCAATAAGAACTGGGACGCCCCCTGGGAAGTGCGAACGCTCACCGGCGAATTTGGCTGGAGTGCCGAGTTCCAAATCCCATTGAAGACGCTGCGCTTTGGTCGTGGTGAGGAGCAATCGTGGGGTTTCAATTTCCAACGTAATATTCGCCGCAATTATGAAGTCGTCTACTGGGCCCCGTTGTCGCGTGAGCGAAATCTTTACCGGGTCTCCGAGGCCGGTTCGATCACAGGCATTCATGTGCCGAAGCAGCGCAATTTGCAGGTAACGCCGTATGTTCTGGGCAAGACCCGGAAGGGCGGCAATCCTCCGGAAAAACGTAACGATGAAGAGTTCGGCGTCGACGTCAAATATTCGATCACACCAAGCCTGACCCTCGACGCCACGTACAACACTGATTTCGCACAAGTCGAGGCGGACGACCAACAAATCAATCTTGATCGATTCAGTCTTTTCTTTCCTGAAAAGCGACCCTTCTTTCTGGAAAACGCCGGCCAGTTCACGGTAGGAGATCCTCGCGAAGTTGAATTGTTCTTCAGTCGCCGTATCGGCATCGGCGATGATGGCGAACAAATTCCGATCGAGGGCGGTCTGCGTTTGTCAGGAAAAATCGGTTCGTCGACGAACGTTGGTTTGTTGCATATGTCTTCGGAGGATGTCGCCGGCATTGCCCCGGGCAACGAGTTTTCTGTCGTTCGCATTAATCAGGAGTTGCGTAATCGTTCTGGCATTGGCGCGCTTTTCGTAAACCGTCAGGGCGATGGCTCATTCCTGACGCCGAAGGACCTCGATGAAAACCAGACCTACGCTATTGATGGGCGTTGGGGCATTGGTGACGAGTTAATGTTGTCGGGCTGGATGGCCAGGACGAATACGCCGGGTCTCATTGGAGATGATAAGGCGTTTTCGGTTAAGGCCGACTACCTGTCAGCTGCATGGACGTTTAATTTGTATCGCACCGAAGTTGGTGCGGACTTTAATCCGGAGGTGGGCTTCCTCGCACGAAATGAGTACAAAAAGAGTTTTGCCCGTGTCATGTACAAATGGCGTCCCGACGACTTGTGGGGTTTGCTGGAGCTCCGACCCCATGCCCGGTACCGGGAGTTTCGCGATTTCGATGACATCAAGGAATCAAGCAGCTGGCACGTCGACAATCACTGGGAATTCAAAAATGGATACCTGGTCGAGACCGGCTTTAATCTGATTTACGAGCGCGTCGATGATCCGTTCGACATTGTCCCCGGCGTGACTATCCCAACGGGTATTTACGAAGATGAGAATCTGCATTTCGTTATCCGCACCAACCAATCCGCTCCACTCAGCTTTCATATGCGCTCCACTGTCGGCGGCGGCTGGGGAGGTGATCGCATCCAGGCCTCGCCTACCATTCGTTATCGGATTGGCGAAACCTTCAGTTCCGAGTTGTCGGTCAACTACAACGACTTTAACTTGCCGGTTCTTGGCGGCGATTTCTCTGTCGCGCTGACACGACTGCGACTCTCCTATTCGTTCACGCCAAACCTGATGCTACAGACGCTTTTACAACACAACGAACGCAGCGATACCTATTCGACGAACCTGCGATTCTCCTGGCTACGCTCCGCGAACTCGGGCCTGTTCCTCGTCTACAACGAAATCGACGAACGCGGAATCGGCGCACCGCCGAAAGGCAAAGAGTTCATCATCAAGTACAGCCACATCTTCGACGTCCTCAAGTAGTCACATCAAACGAAAGGGGTCGAACCGATTGCTGTCCCACTTAGCAGGCAGACCACACGTTGAAACCCAGGTCAGCAGTGGTGTTGGTCAGATTTTCTTGTTTGGTCGACTTGAATTTGGGGAGACGTAGTAGAGCGTCTTCGCGAGGAGCGC
>JABIUH010000339.1 GCA_018701055.1 Woeseia sp.
CTTTTTTGTTTCGTTGCCTTCGTTATTTGGATTCTGCTGCGAATTGTCGTCGTTCATCCTCTGCTTTCACTGACTCGGCACGTCACCGAGATAAAACAAACGGGCGACATGAACAAGCTTCTCGAAATCGAACGAGATGACGAAATTGGTGAACTCGCGACGGCATTTTTCGCCATGCAAACAGCACTGCTTGAACGCGACGATGAAATTAAGGAGTCCGTGGCGAATCTCGAGTATCAAGCCACGCATGACGCACTCACCGGACTGCAGAATCGCAGGATACTGTACGAAATGCTGGATAAATTGAACGACGCCGACAGCATCGGTTACTGCATCTGCATAATGGATCTTGATGGCTTCAAGTCTGTAAATGATACCAGCGGACATGCCGCCGGAGACGCACTACTCGTCCAAGTCGCTACCCTTCTCATAGAATCAGTTTATGACACGGACATCGTCATTCGGCTAGGCGGCGACGAGTTCGCATTGATCTTGCACGACTGTTCAGGCGATACAGCACAGCGCGTTTGCGAGCGAATTCGGAGAGGCGTGGAATCGCTGATGTTCTGCTGGGAAGGCATGCATCACCGAATAGGCGTTAGTATCGGCGCTCTGTCGGTCTCAAACGCAGTCAGCAACGTGTCCGAAATATTGCAAATAGCGGATGCTGCCTGTTTTAGCGCCAAAGAACGCGGCAGGAACAATGTCTACATGGTTGCAGACGATGCTCCACGAGTTACCGAAGAACGACGAGAGCGACACTGGGCGAAACGACTCGCAACTGCTATAGAAGGGGATGAGTTCCTATTGTTTACCCAAGCAATCGTGCCTCTATAAACCCCACATCACTCAGATATCGAACAGCTCGAAATATTGGTGAGGCTACGCGATTACACGACCAAAAAACTAATTCCCCAGGCGCTTTTATTCCGCCGGCAGAACGCTACAAGCTAAGCGCTAAAATTGATCGCTGGATCGTGACACAAGTAATCAAATACATGACCGTATATGCAGAAGTATTCGACGACAATCGCGTGTATTGGGTCAATTTATCTGGCGCTTGTCTGTCCGATACAGAATTCACCAGTTTCCTAGAGTCAACGATTCGCAACAGTGACATTGTGCCCGGCCGTCTGAATTTCGAAATTGCGGAGTCGTCGGCGGTGCAAAACCTTACGGACGTGGCGAAAGTTATGCATCGACTTAAGAAACTTGGATGTCAGTTCGCACTGGATGACTTTGGCACTGGATTTTCTTCATTCAACTATCTGCAATCATTGCCGATTGATTGCCTGAAAATTGACGGATTGGTCATACGCAAAATCCTGCATAGTCCCATTGATCGAATGTATGTTAAATCGATTATTCATATTGCTCGAGAAATGAACATCACGACCATTGCCGAGTTTGTTGAACAGGATGATTTGATTGATGAGGTCCCGGCGTTAGGCGACAGGGATTCGCACTGAGCCAACCACAAGAGCTTATGCCGGCCATGCGAGAGTCTAGTTCGCAAAAGGCTGCTGGCTAATAGCGCCCATACAGGGTCAGAGTACGACTTTGACGTAAAATCATTTGAACGGCCCGTCTACTATTGTGAGACAACCCGATAGAACTCGGCCAAATCCGCGCTTGCTCTTTCCTGGTTATACCAATATATGAATTCCTTCGGCGTGGCTGATGTTGTTTGTAGCTTGACCACGACCGCGCTTTTAAATGCTTCGAGTTGCTCGAGACTGATCTTGTAGTAGGCATCAATAACTTCGGCGAAGATCTTCTTATAAGAACTCGAACTCGCCCCAATGCTGTCATGAGTCCACCCATGGACATCCAACGGAATAGTCTGACCATCGGCTATTAAGTGAATCGTATCGTAGCCGCGCGGCTTTGCCGCCTCGCTTTCGAGGTGGTCGATGTCCCAGATTCCTAGCCACAAAAAATGCTCACGCGCTCCCATACGATTGATTTCGATTGCGCCTATCTGTACATACTCTCTAGCATTCGCATCCGAAAAATACCTGTCCAGTGACATAATCAACGGCGTTCGAGCATTCGTGATGGTGACGGCTGTTTTATCATCCAGGCGCTCGGACACCATCGGCTGGGTTGCTGAGCATGCAGCGACCGCGATCAGAGCAATTAGACTGGCGATGAAGGAGCGAGGTTTATTCTTGTTATTATTCATCCCGCTAGAATGCCTGATAAACCCCGAACGTTAAACGGGTCTTCTGCAATAATTTGGCACGATTAATTACGATAATTGACATCATGTATACAGAAAACCCCTTGTTTTATAAGGTAATAATAAGCTATTCATTGGAATTGACTAATTTTTTCGGACGACCAGAAATTGCCGAATGCAGTTGAGCAGTTCCCATTTGAGCCATTGCGTATGCTGGGGGTGGTATGACCAAACAATTTGATATGGGCTTCTTCCTTAAGCAATGCCAAACTCTGCAAACAATAAATAGAGATCGGTATGTTCATTTTGATCGCTTCACCAAAACGCGAGACGATTAGCGAGTTTCGCGACTACAGGAACCTCCGGGCAGAAAAATCATGAATCTAGGCATTACGGAAAGACTTCGTCCAATTCACGCGCGAGTCAAAACGTTCATAGATGAGCGCGTTATTCCGGTTGACGAAGAGTATCTTGCGCAGGTCAGCGTTGGCGACCGTTGGGATCAAAGTCCGAGACAAAAAGAAATTCTCGATGACCTGAAAAATGCCGCCAAAAAGGAACGGCTGTGGAATTTCTGGCTGACCGACAGCCCGCTCGGATTCGGCCTCACCACCGTCGAATATGCCTACCTCGCAGAAGAAACTGGACGCGCCTCTATTGCGGCCGAAGCTTTCAACTGCAGCGCGCCAGACACTGGCAACATGGAAGTATTGGAGCGGTTCGGCACTGCCGCTCAAAAAGAGGAATGGTTACAGCCATTGCTGAATGGCGAGATTCGCTCCGCCTATGCGATGACCGAGCCGGATGTTGCCTCCTCAGACGCAACCAACATCTCCACGAGTGCCCGTCTAGTGAATGGAGAGTGGCATATTAATGGCGAGAAAACCTACATATCGGGCGCTGGAGATAAACGCTGTAAAGTTATGATATGCATGGTTAAAACGGATGGTGAAAGTACCCGGCATCAGCAGCACTCGCAGATTCTAATTCCGATGAATGCGCCCGGTGTAGAAATTGTCCGGCCCATGCAGGTGTTTGCGATGGACGATGCACCGCATGGTCACATGCACATTCGCCTGAATGACGTTAGGGTCCCCGAGAGCAATATCATTCTAGGCCCCGGCCAGGGATTCAAAATTGCCCAGGGACGCTTAGGACCAGGGCGAATTCATCACTGCATGCGCGCGATCGGCATGGGCGAACGTGCGCTCGCACATATGTGTAAACGCTCAATGTCACGGACCGCTTTTGGTAAGCCATTGGCGAAACTCGGTGGCAATTACGACAAAATCGCGGAGGCTCGCATCAATATCGATATGGCCCGCTTGCTGACATTGCAGACCGCTCACATCATGGATACCGAGGGCGTTAAAGTCGCTCGTACCTGGATTTCGAAAATCAAAGCGAAGGTACCCAACTTGGTCATTGGAGTAATAGATGATGCGATCCAGATGCATGGCGCAGCCGGAATATCACAGGACTTCCCGTTGGCGGCAATGTACATGCATGCAAGAACTCTGCGTTTGGCTGATGGACCCGACGAAGTTCACCGCATGGTGGTTGCAAGAGACGAACTCGGCAACTACGCCGAGTAATGAAAGGGCATAGACATGCATAGGCGTATCAAAGCCGCTGACCTGCCCAGTCTGGTCGGCACCGTATTGGAGCCCTCCCCTTGGGTGGATATTACCCAAGAGCGGGTGAATCAGTTCGCGGACGCAACCAACGATCATCAGTTCATCCATGTCGACCCTGAAAAGGCAGCCCAAACACCCTTTGGCGGCCCGATAGCACATGGTTTCCTGTCGTTGTCGTTGTTGTCTTACCTGAATGCCCAGACTGCGATATTGCCGAACAACACCGTCATGGGAATCAACTATGGCTCGGACAAAGTTCGTTATTTAATGCCGGTCCGAGTCGGCAAACGAATACGTTCACATCAAAAGATCATGGAAGTGTCAGAGAAAAGGCCGGGGCAATGGCTCATTAAGAATTCCATCAGCGTGGAAATTGAAGGTGAAACCACACCCGCGCTGATTGCCGAAATTTTATCGATGGTTATTGTCGGCGATGAACAACCGAACCACACAGGAAACCAGAAATGACAATCAGATTGGACGGCCAGGTGGCCATCGTGACGGGAGCCGGACAAGGTCTGGGCAGGTGTCACGCGCTGGCGCTAGCCGATCGCGGCGCGAAAGTCGTTGTAAATGACCTTGGCGGCGAAAACGGTGAATCTACGCAAGCGAAAGCCGTCGTCGCGGAGATTCGGGCTGCAGGTGGCGAAGCCATAGCGCACGGTGCAAATGTCGCAAACGAAGCTCAAGTTATCGACATGATCACTAAAGCCATGGCTGCGTGGGGCCGGGTCGACATCCTCATCAACAACGCTGGGATCTTACGCGATAAGACATTTTTGAAGATGTCGATGGAAGAATTTCGCCTCGTGATAGAGGTGCACTTGATCGGCACGGCCAATTGTACAAAAGCGGTTTGGGAGATCATGCGAGAGCAACAATACGGTCGCATTGTTTGCACCACCTCAAGTTCCGGCCTATATGGCAATTTCGGACAGACAAATTACGGCGCCGCTAAGATGGCAATGGTCGGATTGATGAATACGCTTCATCTTGAGGGCGCAAAGTACAACATTCACGTCAATTGCCTTGCGCCGACTGCGGGCACCGCGATGACAGATGGCCTGTTTCCACCTACCGTATTCGATTTGCTCTCACCTGAGTCAGTGAGCCCGGCGGTCGTATTTCTTGCTGGTCCCGACGCACCAAGCCGTAAGGTACTCGGTGCAGGCGGAGGCAGCTTTGCTGTATTTAAAGGTTTCGAGACACAAGGGACGAATCTGCTCCCAGATAACGCCACGTCAGAGGGCATTGCGGACGCCTGGGAACAGATCAACGACGAAAGCGGCATGCAAGAGTTTACAGGCGGCTTCGAACAAACAACCAAATTTGCAACTAAGGCGGCCGAGAGTCTCGGCGTCGACCTATCTGAAAAATAAGTAGAGGAATACACATGCGACAAGCAGTCATAGTATCAACCGCCCGCTCGCCAATCGGCAAAGCGTTTCGCGGCGCGTTCAATAATACTGAGGCACCGACTTTGGGTGGCCACGCAGTAAGGCATGCAGTAGAACGAGCGGGTGTTGATCCTGCCGAAATTGACGACGTGATAATGGGTTGCGCGGTGCCGCAAGGCACGCAAGGACGAAATATTGCTCGGCAAATCGCTTTGTCGGCCGGCCTACCCGTAACGACCGCTGGCATGACGGTCGACCGGCAGTGTTCATCAGGAATGATGGCCATTGCGACCGCCGCGAAATCAATCATCTCTGATAACGTCGATATCATGGTCGGCGGCGGAATTGAGTCGGTTAGCCTCCTTCAGAATGAACACTACAATTCCTATCGCGCGGCTGACCCACGTCTGGTGGAAATGCATGAACACATTTACATGTCGATGATCGACACCGCAGAAGTTGTGGCAAGTCGGTATGGAATTAGTCGCGAAGCGCAAGATGAATATGCGTTGCAAAGCCAGCAACGAACGGCAGCCGGTCAAGCGAGCGGTTATTTTGATGACGAAATTGTTCCGCTTCCCACGAATAAGGGCGTGATGAACAAAGAAACAAAAGAAATTTCTTTCGAAGATATTGTGCTCGAAAAGGACGAGGGAAACCGACCTTCCACTACGCTGGACGGACTTGCCGGTCTGAAACCCGTGCGTGAAAATGGCGTCATAACGGCGGGTAATGCCAGTCAGTTATCTGACGGTGCCTCCGCTTGCGTTGTCATGGAAGCGAGCGTTGCCGAAAAACGTGGTCTTAGTCCGATGGGAATTTACCGTGGTACCGCCGTCGCCGGCTGCGAGCCTGATGAGATGGGAATCGGACCCGTATTTGCGGTGCCTAAATTACTCGAGCGAAATGGCTTGAAGATGGACGACATTGACTTGTGGGAATTGAATGAAGCCTTTGCCGTTCAGGTTCTGTATTGCCGCGACAAACTGGGCATTCCGAACGACATCCTCAACGTCAATGGCGGATCAATTTCGATTGGGCATCCCTTTGGTATGTCTGGTTCGCGTATGGTCGGCCACGCACTAATTGAAGGACGACGTCGCGGTGCTAAGTACGTTGTCTGCACGATGTGCATTGGCGGTGGACAAGGTGCCGCCGCATTATTCGAGGTAGCCTAATGCGAGCCCTGGTCTGTAACGAGTATGGGCCACCAGAATCACTAGTAATCGAAGTACAGCTAGATCCCGTTCCGGGTAAGGGCGAAATTTTAGTTGATGTCGCGGCGGCTGGCATCAACTTTCCTGACGTTCTTTCAATTGCCGGTAAATATCAGGTCCAAACACCAACACCATTTGTTGCTGGGGCCGAGGCCGCTGGAGTTGTGTCTGCCCTTGGTGAGGGTGTGAGCCACTATTCAGTCGGTGATCGCGTCATCATTTACACGCGCGGCACGGTCAGCGGC
>JABIUH010000257.1 GCA_018701055.1 Woeseia sp.
CCATAACCAAGCCCACTAAGGTGAAAATTGGGCCAACCCGTGGGATTAATATCATCATGGCGATACCAGCGACAATAATCAGCAGCATCTCGACTGAATTCATGATGTTCGGATATCGCAAGAAGAATGATCGGAATGGCGTCTCCGCGATTTGCGCATTTTTGCCAGTCTTGATCGCCGGTGTATGGGGTAAGTAGTCAGTCTTGTAGTTTTTTTGAGCCGCGACAAAGGCAGGTTGAAGTTTTTGAATTTGCTGAATGAGTTGCGGAGGCAGTGGTTTTTTCTGACGTTGTAGTGCTCGCGCGGTCTGGGAGACCGGTGCAAATGCATTCGATGCTGTGACGAACTCCGCCTTGGCCGATTTCGCCTTGGCGCCTTGTTCGTCTGGTAGGGCATCCAGGACGCTATTTTCCGCATTCTCGAGTGTCTTTTCATAGGCTTTTTGTGCGGCGAATATATTTTCGAGGATATTGGCGTGTACTTCGACTCCCGGCAGCCTGCCATAGATGGGAGTATTCCGAATATCCTTCAGGCCTGCGGCAGATGTGCCGACGATAAGCAATTTGCCCTTTATTTTTTTTGGGTCGACCGTTCCATTGATGATATCCGACGCAGAGATATACAAGCGTCCTTCGTTTGTTTCACTTTCAGAGATATCAGGTTTGCTAAAATGGACCCAAATTTGACCATGCTTGTCAGTTGGAATCTCGAATTTGTTGCGACCCTGAAGGACGACGGACACCATCCCCGCGTCGTTAAGTTTAGTCGCGATCGTCCGCGCGCCAAACGCGACCCGCAGCATTTCGAGGGACAGTGCAGGATAGACCTTTTTGCCAACATTGTAGACTAGGGGTACACGTCGGACTACACCGTCATGCTCCTCCCCGACGGAGAAGAGGCCGTTTCCGCTTGCCGCTTTTTCAATTTCGGGAACATTGCCCAATAAATTCTTATACTTAAGCAACCAATGTTTTTGCCAGTCGAAGGTTTTCATCCCCTCGGCGCGAGATTCGGGCGATCTCTTGTCGATGACTGAAACCACGGCAGTAGGTGTGTTTGCTGACTTCTTGCCAGCCGGCATATCCCCCGGAACGCCGACCTGTCCTAATACTACTCGCGATCGTTTCAGGACAGCGGCCATGAACGATTCATTACTCGGTAAAGTTAGTAAATGTTGCCGTGTGGATTCATCCAATTGTGTCAGACTTGATGCCACCAGGGCAGGGGACATGCGGTCCTGCTCGGCGAAGACAACGTCGAAGCCAACCACTGCGGCCCCCATCTTGTGGGCCTGTTCGAGGAGTTTCGCGATCGTCGTACGCGGCCACGGCCACTGCCCCACATTCGCTAGGCTTTTCTCATCAATATCGATAATGCCGACTGGATATTCGCCAATCGGTCGCGGAGACATTCTCTGGTACAAATCAAAAGTTTTTACACGTAAAGATTCGACAAACGGTGGGTCGAAGATCCGAATTCCGACACCGGCGATTAAAATCGCTATGCAAATCAGCGTTGCTACCGGAATTTTCCAACGGCGTCCGCCGGAATCTTTTTCGTCGTCGTCATCCGAATCCGTTTCCGATGCTTTGGGTGACGGTGCCTTTCGTTGCCAAGGGAGCAGGGTTTGAACCCGAGCCCAAACGCCAGAAACATCTCCAGTGCCTTCCAGTGTGGCGGCGTTGGCCATGTAATGAACTCCTCCGGCAACGTAATAGGCGCGGCAAGACCGCGATTGAATCGAGAAATCGAATTTTCGGTCTAAAGCTTGCCATGCGTCAAGGATTCAAACGAGACGTGGGATGGATTTCGGGAAGCTAGTGTTGGCCGGCGGCAGGCATAACGCTGTTTTCCAAGCGCTCAGCCTCAGCTTCCAACTCAAACGCCGTCTTTCCGGAGTCCTCTTGATCAGCGAACGATACGGCCATCCAAATGGCTGAAATCAAGCAAATTCCAACTAGTAACGCTCGAGCATAGGAATGACCCGTAAAGCTGCTTTCGTTCGCTCGGAATACTTTACTCTCTTGTCGGTGAGGTTCCTTAGCGATGCCGATATCGGCTGGAGTCAGCCCGCGCGCGCGCAATGCTTCCGACAAAGAGCGAGCTGGCCTATTTAGATATGGACTGGTCATGACGTAACGATCGTCTTAGATATGGACTGGTCATGACGTAACGATCGTCATTTTAAAACGAATTCCCCAAACACATTCGCGCGTCTAAAGCGTACAACAATGCTCGTGCGAGTCGATGTGAATTTATTACAATTAGGTCGGATTTCGCACCTTAATATCGCTTGCTGAAGCTTTGAAGTAACAGGGCAAATTGGGTGGCGGATTGTTGATTTAGATAGTGTTTGAAGGTTTGTATTTGGGTGATTCACAATTCCGTCCTGTTGAATTGGGAAACGATTAGATGAGGGCATTTCGCGCCATCATCAGCGCTGCTCTATTGAGCCTGTCGCTTTCGGGCTGCATTTCCCTGTCTGAATTCTTTGCATCCTTCGGATTTGGCGAATCGGAGAAAGTTGTCGATTTGCCGAATTATAAGGTCGGAGATTCCTATACATTCGGCAATCCAATAGCGACGTGGCGCGTCGTTTCCGTCGAGGATCGCCGCGTCACCTGGCGCAGCGATGCTGGAAATGAGCAAATAACAGGACGCAACCCTCTATTGCCGGCATTGGCTTGGCGTAGTGAGAAGAGCGGCTCTGGGCAACGCATTATCACTGATCAGATGGGGAGCCTTTTCCCTATGAAAGTCGGCGCGCGAACAACATTTCGGGCGGCGGTCACGACTGATAAACCACCATATGGTTGGAGCTTTGATTGGCAGTGCGAAGTCTCGGATCGTCAGGATATAGCGGGACCGACGGGGTCAATTGATGCGTTTAAGGTTGGTTGCGGGCGCGATACCGCGGATGAAATTGTTTTCTTTTATGCACCGTCTATCGGTCATTACATAACAAAGACCAGCAATGGCGAGGGAGAAGACGCGACCCGAATTAAGCATCTCGTGGCTTATGAGAAAATTAACTCCGAAGGCCGGCTCGAGCGTGTCGCGTTTGCCGGCC
>JABIUH010000242.1 GCA_018701055.1 Woeseia sp.
AACTCGCGATCACTGCTTTCGACGCGCCCGGCAGGCACTTCGACATTTTGTTGACGTAGGGCAGTTTCGATATCTTGCGGCGTGAGTTCGAATCCAGCGAGTCGATCCGGATCGAGCCAAATGCGCATGGCAAATCGATTGCCAAAAACATTCGCTTGCGCCACGCCCGGAATGGTCTGGACGCGGTCCTTAACCAAGCGTGTCGCAATGTCTGCGATTTCTGTCAGATTGTGCCTGTCAGATGAAAATGCGAGGTATATGATTGGTTGTGCGTCGGCTTCTTGTTTTTGAACAATTGGGTCATCCGCTTCTTGCGGTAGTTGTCGGCGCGATTGAGCAACGCGATCTCGTACATCGCTGGCGGCGGCGTCCGCATCGCGATCGAGTTGGAAACGAACGGTGACCTGACTCGATTCCGCTCGACTAACCGAGCTGATGTAATCAATGCCTTCAATCCCAGAAAGAGCATCTTCGATCGGTTTGGTGATCTGAGATTCGATTACCTGTGCATTCGCACCAGGATATGATGTCGCCACTGTTACGATTGGAACGTCCACGTTCGGTACGAGGCGAACCGCTAGTCGATCGTAGCTAATCAACCCCACTAGCAATATGACCACATTCATGACGGTGGCCAATACGGGTCTACGTATTGATATGTCGGATAATTTCATAATTCTGACAGATGGCTACTGGGTATTGTTTTGACATCTGCTCCATCGAAAATCTTCAGATGCCCTGCTGTAACCACTTCGTCACCTGGCGATAGCCCGTTGACGATTTCAGCCATTCCATCCTGTCTTTGACCGATGAGAACGGTTTTTTGTACTGCCTTACCATCCTGTACGACATAGACGGTTTTCGTTTGCTCAATTGGCCAGATAGCCTCCTCAGGAATCATTAAGGCATCAGTTTTGACCTGCAACGTGATGCTTATCTGTGCAAACAACCCGGGTCGCAATTTCAAATCGTCATTGGGCAAGCGAGCTCGAATGGTGACGCTATGACCACTTACGTCGATTTGCGGCGCAATGGCAGTAATCATGCCGGGAAAAAATTCGCCAGCGTATGCGCCGACAGATACGCGGATCGTCTGGCCGGGCTGAATTTGCGCAAGCAATGTTTCCGGCACGCTGAAGTCAACACGAAGCGGGTCGAGACGCACGACATCAACCAATTCTTGGCCAATGGTCGCGTAGTCGCCCACATTTGTTCTTCGTAGACCGACCGTTCCAGCGAAGGGTGCTCTGATGATCGCCTTGGATAGTCGAGCTTCCGATGACAATAAACGCGCGATACCGACATTGTAGTTGGCCCGAGCAGTATCGAAATCGGTCGCCGAAATGAGTTTGTCTTCTATTAGTTCCTTTGCACGGTTATAGGCCGCTTCACTTTGCTCGATGTTTGCGCGTGCTTCATTGACCTCTGCTTCCAGCACAGTTGCTTCGATGGTAAATAGCGCAGCACCTTTCTGTACTTGTTGGCCATCTTCAAAATGCAGCCGCAAAATTTGGCCAGGGAGTTCGGCGCGCAAAATCGCGGCGGCGTCGGCGAGTATGGTGCCAACGGCATTGACCGATGATCGGAGTGGGGCGGGTTGCAAGGTAACGCTTTCGACGGTGGTTGGTCCGCGACCAGGGGGGCCACCTTGAGCAAAGGCCGGCCCATTACACAATAGGAATAAGGCACCTAACAAACCGGCCAGAAGTTGCTGTCGGCTTGAGAGGGGAAATTGGGCGGATATAGTCGTTTTATTGTCTTTCATGAAGTTGCTTGTGGGCTCTTGCGGGTTTTAATGTCGGATCGGCCAATATACCTAAAAGTCGAGCGGTTCGACTCGGTTAATTGCCGTGAGTTTCCGAATCGTTACAAGATTTGTGAAGAGAAAATAAGATTAGCTGGGCAGGTCAAATAGTTTCCGCATAAGACCCAGCAGAAAGGCGGTGCTTGCTCCAAACAGAATCAAGCCACCCATTGCCTCAAAGGTACCCAGTATTTGCCACTGACTTGAAAGCGTCACGTCACCGTAGCCAAGCGATGTCAGAGTGACGACAGAAAAATAGAGTGCTTCAGGAAGTTCGCTGAATTCTCCAATACTCAGATAAATCGCGGCCCAGGACCAGGCCTCTACCGTATGAACGCCGATGATGAACAGCACCGCGATTGCGAGCAAGAAGATGATTTCGCTGTTGCCACCACCCAGTTTTCCACTTGTGCTGACGCGTTTTAGCATGTTCGCCAGTGCCACTAGGCAAATGACGTGAAATATCGCCGTCAGAACAATAATGATGGTGCCTAATATGAGTTGAATGCTCAGCTCTAAACTTCCTTGGGCATACGAGAAGTATCAAATACTATCATTTGACGATTAGATCTCTCATTTGGTAGCCACTGACCTAGCCACGTCAATCGTGATTGCGAAACTAGTTTTGGTTGGAGGGAATGGCTGGAATAGACTTTAGGTACGCCGCAATAGCCGCCCGATCTTCCGCTGGCAGCATGGCCATATTTTCTTGCACATGCACCATTGATCCACCAAAGGAATCAAAGTCGGGATCGAAACCTGACTCAAGTGAGTAGGCGATATCGGATTGGCTCCAGGAACTGATGCCGTCGTCGTGTGGCGTAATGTTAGGTATGCGACTCGCACTGTCCGTATCCGCTCCAGGTTCGATTTCCAGCGAGTCCGCGCCGGCAAGGAATCTATCCGCGAGAACGCCCCCAAAAGCGTCCCGAGGCGTGTGACAAGCGCCACAGTGTGCTGGTCCACGGACAAGGTATCGTCCGCGCTCCAATTCAGGTGTCGATGGAACATTCAACGCCGGTATTTCGCGCTTTAAATATTTTCGTTTCCACAGCCCAAGCCCACGGCGTATCGAATAGGGAAGTGCTAGTTGGTGATCTGCCGCGTTGTTCGAGGACGAAGGCAGCGTGTCGAGAAACGCCTTGAGATCGAGTAAATCCTTCAGTGTCATGTGTTGGTAATTTGTATACGGAAATGCCGGGTAATAGTGTTTATTGTCCGGCGATAATCCGCGCGCCATTGCGTTGACGAAATTGAGGTCTGTCCAAGCGCCGATGCCGAAATCAGCATCGGAAGAGATGTTCGGCACAATGAACATCCCGAAGGGTGTTGGCATTTCCAGGCCGCCTGACAGGAGCAATTGCTCGTCACCGTCGGCATCAACCTGTGCATGACAAGAGGCACAACCACCGGCCCAAAACATTAGTTCGCCGTTTTGAGTGTCCCCGCGATGCTCAGGGAGTTCATCTTGTTTGATCGGGTTAGGAATAGACCCTATATAAAAAACGCCCACCAGAACGCCGGCCAAAAAGAGGCCAACATTCCGAGGACGTTTCCAATTTAAAACGACGGCGTGCCGCCTTTACTAATCTCTGGAGAGGCGATAACTCTCGTGGCAACCCTTACATCCGTTGCCAACTGCACCCATGTTGCTGCGCAGAGATTCGAGGCCGTCGCCCGCAACTGCCGCCATGGCCGTTAAAGCCTCAGTCAGGTCCTTACCCTTATCGGCAATATCGGGATAGGTGGACCATATTGCCTCTTTCGCTGCCGTGACGTCGGCCAATCCAGCTGCTTCTGTGTGTGAACCCATTGGCCACATAGCGCCGTTAGACATTTTGGATGCCGCTAGCAAATTGTTCGCAGATGCAGCCGCCAAATCAGCGTCATATTCGACATCTCCTTTAGCCATGCCGCCCAATATGCTTAGATTGAATCGATAGACCTGCATAAACGCTTGTCTTCCTTCAATCTGACTCTTAAACGCAAAATCATCCGCCGCAAATGCAAAATAAGCCGGCGCGGCTACGGCAAGTGCGACGACTGCGGCTATAAACGATTTCTTCATGATGCAACTCCAAGGATTGAAAAACTAGAAAAATATAAGTGGTTAAACTCATTGTCATTATTGCACTGCTTTAGAGATTTTGTAACCGGAAGGTCGTTAACGGAAATGTTAAGAATATTCAGTGTGGCAGGCCGCGACGCCATTCAAGTCAGGCGGATTCGATTCAAGACCGCCATGTCCGCACGCATGAATCGCGGAGCAGTGATTACTTTCATTGGCGAATGTTAAAACAATTGACCATTTGTACCATCAGGGATTGCGGGGGAATTGGCGGGCGAGGTTGTGGCTGCAGTCGCAGAACATCGCGAATCGGAGCTTATCTAGTGATTTTTATGGACTCGTGACTGGCGGAATTGCGCGGGCGTTTGTCCCACGCATTTCTTAAATGCTGCATAGAAAGCAGAATTTGAATTGAAGCCTACGTCGAATGCGATATTGAGTATTGAGCTGCTGCGCATGTCTCGTTGCGTTAACAATGTCTTCGCGCGCTCAATTCGGTGCTGATTTAAGTAATCGAAAAAACTCATGCCGAAACCTGCGTTGATCACTTGCCACAGATGATTTGCTGAGCAACCGACCGCATCGGCGAGTTTTGGCAAGGTTAGATTCGACCAAAGGTAGGCCTGTTGAGTGTGCATTACTTTTCTGAGGCTAATTTTGTAGTCAGCTAGTTGCTGATTATCAAGACCTGACTTGGCGTACTTATTTTTCTGTGTCGCGATTGACCGTAGATTGGCGAGATGCGATTCCTCTGGAATGTCGTAATAGTCCATGATCGTTATCGCGGTGTCGCCATTCAATGTCATAAACTCTGCGCCATTGACAATACTGGACGAATGACTCTTGTTGAAAAGAGTCATTCGATATTGAAAGGCAATCGTATTTTGGCCGGTGAGGATGTCACCAGATAATTCGTAATGGTGATGATGGTCCGAAAAGAATTCGCTCAGCTCTGTTATGAGCTCGTCGTGGGTGCGGCGGGCATTTTCTGGAACATCACAGTAGATGCCATCTTTTGTTAGATGCCCGGCAACACCCTTCGCATCGTGTTTATTCCAAGCGTCGAAATAACTTTCAACAAACTCTGTTACGTGCATTCGTTCTTGCCCTGAGGTCGAATCGGCAACACCAATCGTATCCTAGCTTGGACAAAATTGTCATTCGCGTTTGACAATTACTGGTCCTACACGGCAGATTGACTCCAAATTAGTGATATGGATGGGTCTTAACTCAGTGGAAAACATCATTGGTCGGGTCGAGTCAGTGCATTCGGGCTCAAATGAAGACATGAGTAAGGAGGCGCATTCTTCGATCCAAGTTGAGCTGGTCGGGATCGTTGGCGACAAACATCGATCCTTCGAACGCTCAGCCTGGGCGGGATGGGACAAGCAGCCCGAGGGCACCATACGGCGCAACGAACGGCAGTGGTCTGCAGTGTCCGCTGAAGAGCTCGTTGAGATCCAAAAGGCAATGGATCTAACGAAACCGCTTACGGCGACTTGTATTGGCGCAAACCTTTGTTTGTCCGGAATTCCTGAGTTATCACGTTTGCCGAAGGGCACCATTCTCAAATTTGCATCCGGCGTAGTGCTGAGCGTTGAGGAATATAATCATCCCTGTAACTATATGAGTGAAAAAGTCGCGTCGCTTTATAAAACACATTCGGGCGACGAAATTTTATTGACGGCTTTTTCCAGAGCCGCAAAGCTGACACGGGGAATCGTCGGCGTTGTCGAGGTCGCAGGGGAAATCAGTGCCGGTGACGACGTGACTGTAGAAATTTACGCGCCTCCATCCTGGCTCAAACGATCAGAAAATCGAGACTGAACCCATTATGACTTCAAGAATAAAAGATATGCTCGGTGTCCAGTTCCCGATTTTTCAAGCGCCAATGGGTAGCGTCACCAATACGAAATTAATCGCTGCGGTCGCGAATGCTGGCTGCGTCGGCATGCATGCAGTTTCGTGGGATACACCAGATGAAATCGATACGTTATTCGCTGCGACACGCGCCGCTTCCGACGGCGTGTTTGGTGCCAATTTAGTTTTAGAGTGGGACCAACAAGAGAGGCTTGACACTCTCATTGCCAATGAATGCAAATTAGTGTCATTTTTTTGGGGCGACCCAGCGCCATACTTGGATAAAGCCAAGGCAAATGGAATGATCACTATGCTAACAGTTGGGACGGCTGCGGAAGCGCGTCACGCCGCTGACATTGGCGTTGATATTGTCGTCGCTCAGGGTTGGGAGGCGGGTGGTCACGTATGGAGTAATGTTTCGACCCTTGCCCTCGTGCCTGCAATTGCAAAAAAGGTAGCGGAGATACCGGTCGTGGCGGCCGGCGGAATTGGGTCCGGTCGCGCAATGGCCGCGGCGTTAGCGCTTGGCGCAGAAGCGGTCTGGGTAGGAACTCGCTTTTTGGCATCGGCAGAAGCGTTAGCACACCCCGGTTACAAGGATCTTTTGGTTGATGCGGACGAATCATCGACCGCCCATGGATTTATGTTTGACGGTGGATGGCCAGATGCGGCACATCGCGTGCTTAAATCAAGAGTGGTCGACATGGCATTGAGTGGCGAAGAGAAAGACAGAGCGCTAATTGGCCGCTTGCCGACAGGCGGCGAGATGCGCCGCTTTGACGACTATCCTCCGACGGTGGGCATGACCGGCGCATGGGAAGAAACGGCGCTTTACGCCGGGCAAAGCGTGGGGCAGATCGATGCGATTAAATCGATTGACGCAATTGTCACCGAGATGCTCGATGACGCACGTGAGGCATTGCAGTCTGTTAGTGCCTTTTGACTTACCATGGCGTTGGTTTAAATAGGCGCAATTCATTCAATAGTCGGGCGGCGGAGTGGCTTTTGCTCTTTCCGGCGCCCAAAACGGTTTTTTCTTAATCGTGCATTTCGCCACGCGATGGTATTGTCGCAATTCTTTTTCGTAATAAATCTCAGCCCATAAATAACCTTGCAGATGCTCTGTTTTGATCATCGCCAACGCGATATTGGCTTTTACCGCTGGCGACCACATTGCGGACGTTACGTAGCCAACTTCCTGAGTGCAGCGTTTATTACTGTAAATGTATGATTCTTCTGCGGGTTTGTTGCCCTCGATATCGAGCTTGGTCAGCGTATATTTTGGGCCGCGCTTTTTTTCTTCGAGTAGTGCCTTACGGCCGCTGAAGTGCGGCTTATCGAAATCGACCAGCCACCCGAGATTTAATTCAAACGGCGTTTGATCGTGTTCAAAATTAACAGTGCGCAATGCCTCGTTAAACTCCATCGCGGGCATGATGAATCCTGCTTCAAGCCGCGCCATATTAGTCGCCGCTTCGCCATACGGTTGAATGCCGTAGTCTTCGCCTGCTGCGTACAGTTCGTCCCACATTTCCAGGCCCATATTGGCGGGAATCCAAAGTTCGTAACCGAGATCACCGGTAAAGCCCGTTCTCGATACCATTAATGTGTCGCCGCGAAATGGAAACGACTGAATGTCGAACGGTTTTGCGTTTTCAATACCCTTTAAACCCATTTTCTTGAGGACGGCGCAGGATGTTGGCCCTTGTAAAGTAAGGCCTGCCAGGTCATCGGTAATATCTCGCACGCTCACATCGTCAAAACCAAATGCGCTCTTTTCCAACCAGGCAGTGCAGGGACTGCCGCACGTGAGCATGAACGAATCTTCTGCGAGTCTAAAAATAGTGCCGTCATCAATCATGCGGCCGTCATCGGTACACCAAACGCAGTAGGCAACCCGATTGATTTTGATTTTCTTGACGTTGCGCGTGACCATGCGATTGAGCATGATTTCAGCGTCGCGACCCTTAATTTCATATTTCTGCATCGGGCAAATGTCGTAAGTCGCGCAGGTATTCCGCACACAAAAATATTCATAGTCGGCGTCATAATAATATTCGGCAAATTTATAGCCGTTCCAGCTTGCCCAGGCATCGCGAATATTCAACTCGCGCTGTCGCGGATAAAAGGGCGACCTTTTCAAGCGTTCGCCGGCGTAAGGGTCTGGGCTGCTCATGGGTTACTCATCATAGAAGTCATCTTCCGGAACTGTATTCGGCCGCTTCAAATCTATGAGGATTTCGCGTGCCGCGTTTGCACCACAAGCGGCCGAGACGCCGCCTCCCGGATGTGTCGACGAGCCGCACATATACAGGTTTTTGACCGGCATGCGGTACTGCGCGTAACCCGGGAAGGGTCGGTTAAATAGTAGTTGATCGATCGTGAGTTCGCCCTGGAAAATATTGCCTTCAGTCAAGCCGATTTCCTGTTCGATCTCATGTGGCGTGCGCACCTCCATATGCATGATCAGGTCTTTGAAGCCCGGGCTGTAACGTTCGATCTTATCGACGACGCTTGCACCGAATTGATCTCGCTTCTCTGGAGTCCATGGGCCAGCCGCTAACTCGGATGGGCAGTATTGTACGAAGTTCGACATCCAATGCTTACCCACCGGCGCAACAGTTGGATCCCATGCGGAAGGAATAACCGATTCGATAAACGGATCATCTGACCAGCGACCGTGCTTCCAACAATCGTATGCGCGTTCCAGCGTTTCCAGCGATCCGGTGAAACCTTGTCCACCTCGAGCAATATAGCGATTCTCAGGAACACCTGAGAATTTGGGCATGCCGGAAAGCGCAATATTCACTTTGCCCGATGAGCCACGTATTTTGAAGTTGCTCGCTTTTTCGTAAATTCCATCAGGCAGATCGTTCTTGTCCATAATGCGGGTAAACGTTCGCTTGGCATCGAGATTTGACACGACAATGCGCGCACGTATTTCGTCGCCGTTCTCTAAAACGACACCAACCGCTTTGCGATTCTCGACCAATATCTGTTGCGCGCCAGCATTCGTGCGAATCTCACCGCCATGTTCCTGAACGGCGCCTGCGATGGCATTGGAAATTGCGCCCATGCCGCCGCG
>JABIUH010000418.1 GCA_018701055.1 Woeseia sp.
ACTTTATTCAAGTACACAGTAATGGCGCGATGAGCCATACTGGATATGGCGGACAGGTTTGGTACTCGAATCACAACACTGGCGTCGTCATCGTACAAATGGCGACACTTGATACGCCAAGTGCATCGTCAACACCGCAGGTGAATCAGGCGCGAGTGGAATTGCTAGGAAAAATTGATGCGTTTCTATCGCAGTGATGCTTTAGTAGCGTATTTTGGCAACTGCCTTTCAAGAATCGAATAATGGCATCAGAACAAACGAAGTCTGTAACCAGCCGTTCGACCTGGCTCAAGTTTCTGGCCGGGTCATTCGTTGGAGCGGTGTCGTTTTTGTATCCCGTCAGCGACGATGGGGTCGTCACTATACCGATTGCGTTGGCTTCCAATAATCTCACCGATTATCTTGGTGATCTGCTACCACCAATAATTGTTGGCATTGTCACCATGTCGGCGCTCGTGTCGTCGTGGTTTTCGTTGCAGAAGTCGGATTCGCTCTCAGCACCTGGCAGTTTGCGTCGAATATTTACGGTCAGCCCGGCGTGGCTGATGTTGCGCATCCTCGGTTGTCTGATCACAATGATGATCTTCTTTCAGATTGGCCCCGAGTTCGTATGGTCGGAAGCGACAGGCCATATTGTGCTCTATGACTTAGCAACAGCGATCGTAACTATTTTTATTTTTGCAGCAGCAGTATTACCACTGCTGACAGACTACGGTTTGATGGAACTTGTAGGCACATTGTTGAGCCGCATTTTCAAGAGGGCATTCAGATTACCGGGGCGTTCCTGTATCGATGCTTTGGCGTCATGGATGTCAGCTGCACCGGTCGGCGTATTGATCACCTCGCAACAATTTGACAAAGGAAACTATTCCGGCCGTGAGGCCGCTGTCATTGCATCAAATTTTTCAATCGTGTCGCTGCCATTTTGTGTAATCGTTGCGCAGTTTGTTGGGCTGTCGCACCTGTTCGTCGAATATTATATGACGGTGGTTGTTGCCGGCCTGATCGCCGCCCTGATCACGCCGCGAATTCCGCCTTTGTCCCGCATACCGGATTTGTACTCTGAAGTTGGCAAGCAACTGAACGAGGACATGTTAGCAGAAGGCGGTTTGTGGCAGACCGGACTAACGAAAGCACTGGACAAGGCCCAGCACGCGCCGGGCTTTAAGCAATGGTCGAAATCGGCGATTCACAATTTGTTTGATATCTGGTTCGGATTGATGCCGCCGTTAGTTGGAATTGGCACTCTGGGTCTAATCGTTGCTGAGTACACGCCATTATTTACATGGCTGTCGTATCCGCTGATTCCTGTGCTAGAACTGATGCGCCTGCCGGAGGCTGCTGCTGCCGCACCCGCACTGCTTGTCGGTTTTGCTGAAATGTTTCTGCCTGCTGTGCTGGCAAGCAATATTGAGAGTGAGCTGACAAAGTTTGTAGTGATCACTGTATCGATATCCCAGCTAATCTATATGTCTGAGGTAGGGGTCCTCATTATGAAGACGCGAATTCCACTAAACTTCGCAAAATTGGTACAGATATTCCTGATACGCACGGCTATCACTCTTCCGGTAGCGGCCATTGCGGCACACTGGTTCGTTTTTTAACAATCGCTTCAATCTCGCCGAGCGCTAAGACTGCTGGCAAGTAGGCACAGAATAACGAGTATCAACAAGACGCCAAACAAAGGCACTGATAACGTGCCTCAGCGTGTGTGCACGAACTCGTGAAGGCTCTGGTCAACCGCGGCTAGCCAATTATCCAATCAAGCCCGTAACCTACGCTATACCAAATCGCACAAACAACAACCATCGTCGGGTACGCGATCAGGAAATTTCGAACATCACCCTTTGTCCAATCTTTCTCCGAATCATCTGATGATGATTCGGCAGAAGACAATAAGACGTTTTTCCAGGCACGTTTCGTGATACGGAATACAAGCTGAATGACGCAACCTACGAGCAATTTCTGTCAAGTTTTCCACCCATTGTACCCTGAATAGATCAGTGCACTGACGATACCGAAGCCCGTCTCGAAAATGTAGACAAGATACGGGGCTCTTGCCTCGAAGACTGATTTGGGACTCTCCTCCATTCAATCCACGTTTCTATTTTTTAACTCGTAAATGTCCGCTTCTTTCGAAAAGCGGACATTTACTGCCACACTTATTTACTGATCTGAGAGACCGCTTTCGGAAAAGCGAACATTTAGGACTCTTGAATTGGTGACGCGATCTCGGTCGGTATTTAGATTGAGTGAGCGGGTATTTAATTTGTAACCAAGTTTTCGGCCATACGGAATTTTTATTGCCCTTGCTTGGGCGCTCAAATTACGGCGTCGCCTCAAGCACGCGATCGCTAATAGCTGAAGTAGTGACGGCGAGCCCAGCGTCTCGAGTCGATTCTAATCCTTTGCAGATGCAAAGCGATTCCACAGATAGGGACCTGATAAAACTTTTTCGTATTTCGGTTGCTCGTCTGGTGCCAAACATGAGGGAATACATTCGATCTCTGCGTCGAGATTCGTATTGTGAAAGAAGGCTATTGATTGTCGTCTGGAGGCACCGATTTTCGGGTCGCCAGGTTGAATGACGCGATGCAAGGTCGATACCCATCGGTCATTGGTCCACCTTGCCATCATGTCGCCAATATTGACGATGAATGCATCGCCCACAAGCGGTGCCTTCGCCCATTCTCCTGAGGCCAATTTGATTTCGAGGCCAGGGATGTTGGGGTCGGACTTCAAGATTGTAATGCTGCCGTAGTCGGAGTGCTCGCCGGCACCTTTTTGCATTGGCAATAGCGGTTCATCGGAGCCGGGATAGTTTAAGCAGCGTAGTGCGCTCATTGGATGGGTGTGAAAATGCTCGAAATAATTATGTGGCATTTCGAGCGCCGCCGCGAACAAGCTCAATACTTTTCCGCCCAATTCCGTCATGGCATTGAAATACGTCGTTAGCGTATTGTCGAGATTGGGGAGTGATGTGGGCCAAAGATTGTCACCGAAGTAGAATTCTTTTTCTGCGGCGGATAATTCAATTGGTGGCGCGTTTAGTCGTCCTATACCGAAGCTTTCCTTAACGTCAGGTGGTGTGTCGACGCCCAATGATTTCGCCAGTGTTTCTGATGCCATGGGGAAATAACCCCGTGGACACTTCGGGTCTGCAGATTTTGCCGTGAGTTTTTCTTCCAAAGGTAAATCGAAGAAAGCTTTCGATTGTGTCCACGCGTTTTCAATGATTTCGCCGGGCACTTCGTGATTTTCGATAATCAGAAAGCCGGTGCTTCTACAGATATCGTCAACATTTGCAGCAATTGCTGCTTTTTCCGCCGCCGTTCCGCGGAGAAAAGCGCCGAGGTCGATCGCGGTAATGGCCGGTACGTCTATTGCTTCACGCATATTCAAGTTCCGTGTACATGCTCACATCTATCGTTAACCCAGGCACTGTCGCCGGCTCCTTACCTGTCCTCCGAGATGTCCCATTGTCTCCCGCGTGGAGGCACGGTCACGATGTCTTGGCTTTGGAAGTATGCGACAAAAACATCGGACACTTTGCCTGCATCACGTACCACTTCCGACTCCGCAAACGAAACGAAATAGTCGCCGCCTTCTGCGAGGAATCCTCCTGCCGCCACCGTAAATCGATCGTCATCTGTGACGGTCTCCCCATGGCGAGTTAAGGTAACAATGCGGCTGTAATTGGGCTGACTGAGGTCGTAAGTCATTTCGAGGCCTGATAACTGCAAAATGCCGCGTTCAAATGTCAGCGATTGTTCCAGCGCGCGACGAATTTGGTCGCCACTCAATTCCTTAACCAGAACCGAGTCGACAAATGGATATGCATCGAGAATATCAACGAGCATCACATCGCCTTGCCCGATATCTTTTCGCAGACTACCGCTATGCACCATGCCGATGTCCGCTTCGCCGGCTTCCGCCATAATGTCGGCGAACAGATTGCCCATATCAGACTCTTCGATATAGCGACGAATCAAAGGCGCGTTAATTGTGCCTACCCTGGAAAAAATATCGGAGTGCGCGTTACGGTATTGCGTCAATTTTGCGACGATTCGTTGATCGGGTTCGAGTTTGTTCGATTCAACGGGAATCAGTTTTCCGTCATGTGCCTTGATCTCACCTGATTCGCCATCAATAGTCAGTTGCAAGTAGCCAAGGTGTGTTGCCTGACCGTAGGTTTGCATGATCAATGTGCCATTCTTCGGGCTTATGACTGCTGCCGGGGTTCCGGCATCCGCATGTCCCGCTAGAAGAACGTCGATGCCTTCAACGGCATCAGCAAGTCCGATATCGGCATCTATATCTCGTTGCAGTCGTGGGTCAGTTTCGGCGTCAGTTTGCATTGGGGCCGTCTTACCTTGATGCGTCAGTAGAACAATGAGATCAACCTGATCTCGAAGTTCTGTAACTGATTTTCGTACTGCTTCTGCCGGATCGGTGACATCCAAAGGTGCAATATAAGACGGAATTATCGCGGTTCTGGCGTCCTGTCCCATTATGCCAATTACGCCAATGCGAATGCCATCACGCTCGATGATGGTATGCGCTTGAGCAAACGGGTGATTGGTGCCCGCATAGAAGAAGTTGGCACCTAGTACAGGAAACGGTGCCCGATTTTTCTCCCATTGAAATATGTCGACGCCGAATTCAAATTCATGATTCCCAATCGCCATGGCGTCGTAGCCCATCGTAATCATGAGTTCAAAAGACAGTTTCCCTTCCGTCAGTTTCGCCAGCGCACCAGTGAAAATGTCGCCTGAGTCGAATAGGAATACATTGGGTTCCGATTCCCGTAGGTCTTCGATCAAGGTCGTCATCTCTGCAATGCCGCCGATCATGTCAATGTCATCCAGCCAATACGCGGGAATCGGGTCGTATGCGCTTTCTACATCGTTGGTAAATAAAAGCGTAACCTGCTTCTCTCTGTTGTCATTTGATTCCGCCGCTTCGGACTCAGGAGCGACATCATCACAGGCAACAAGGCTAGAGAGCAGAAAAACAAACAAGAAGATTAGGGGATTCTTAGGCATAGCAATTGGGTCCATAAATAGCTGACGACTCAAGTATAAGATGTAGCGGCTGTTCGATGAACATATTTATGTCTGCCATGATTCAATTAGAATGGTTGTGGCATTCCTCTCCTACCGCCAGCTAATTAATCATTGCCCGTTTTTTCTTCACAACCTTAAGGACGATAGATGAAGACGCATCCTTAACGGCGGGCATGCTCAGCAAGTCCCCGTCAATGAATTGCCCAAACGAGTCGAGATCTTCGGCGACCACTTCGAGCATGAAATCAATCGTGCCCGATATCATGTGACATGCCTGCACCTGCGAGTGTTCGCGCACCCTGCGCCGAAAGTCTTCCGCTAACTGGGGATGCTGCCGGTCAATGGTCACTTCGACGAACGCCTTGACGCTGTGCCCAAGTTTTTCTTCATTCAAGGCTACGGTGAAGTTTTCGATAACACCTCGCTCAACTAATGCTTCAACCCGTCGTTGGCATGCGCTGGCGGACAGGCTGATTTCTTCGGCGAGTCGTGACCAGCTAAGCCTTCCGTCATTCTGAAGTAGTGACAGGATACGAGCGTCAAATTTATCCATAGGCATTCAATCCTGCGAAAAATATAGGTTAAAGAGGAAAAGGCTGCAAAAAAATAACAAAATCTCCTCCAAAATGCCAGCAACCTGCTCGCATTGCCAGATAGAATTAACGCCATCAAGTGACTAATTCGAACGCAGGGATCATTCCATGTCATACCTTAAAAAAGTCGACCATATTTCCTACGCTGTAGAAAGTGGGAGTATCGAAAAATGGGCCTGGTTCCATATAGAAGTGGAAGGCGGCATATTAATTAAAAGAATCGATGACGCACGTCCCACCGACCCCAATAGCAGCATGAAGATTTGGTGTATCGACTACGGTGACTTCGGCATCGCTTTAATTGAGGGCATCGATCGCGCAGAGAAATCTCAGGTGACCAATTTCGTTGACGCTCACGGTGATCATTCCTGTCAACACGTGGCTTACGATTGCCACAATCTGAATAAGTTTATTTCACACATGAAATCGCTGGGCGGACATCCACGTGGCAACGTATTAGTGCAGGACGATGGATTCGGAATACTGAAACAAATGTTCGCGAAAGGTTATGCCAGTGGCCATGCGGGCGAGGCAACTTTTCCGGAGTATTGCGAACGCCCACAAACAGAAGACGAAGCGCGTGAAGTCGAGATCACTTTTTCCGATCAGGCTGGCGGTGAGTTCTACAAACAGGTCCAGGATGCCATCGATGATGGCGATACTCAGCCGTTCTTTGATTTCAGCCACATGCCGGATGACTGGGATGTGCCGCTGGAAAGCACTAAAAAGACGGCGGTAGATTCGAAAGCGGAGCTGGTTGCCGCTTAAGTCCCAACGCTTGAGACGAAGCGGGAGATCCTGCCGGCAGCATCGATCAGTATATCTTTGTCGTGAAGATATCCGACGCGCACGAAATTGCGCGTCGATTCGCCGAATGCAAATCCAGGAACAACGGCAACCCCGCTGTCGTCGAGTAGGCGATTCGCAAACGCTTCGCCGTCCATGCCGAGCTTGGATATATCGATCATGGTGAACATGCCTCCTGCAGGCTGGTAAATTCTTAGTCCGTTAATCTGTTCGAGCATTCCGCAAAAACTGTCGCGTCGATCGCGAAATGTCTCCCGAATCTCCGCCGCTTCATCACGTGCATTTCGTAACGCGAATGTTGCGGCGTCCTGAGTGAATTGATTGACGCCAAAAAGTAGGCACTGAGATAAATTGGCAAGATGATTACAGAGTGCTAACGGCGCGACGGACCAGCCAATCCGCCACCCGGTCATCGCATGTGATTTGGACAGGCTGCTAATCACAACCACATTTTGATTAACACTAGGGATCGCGAGCGGTGACGAGTGTGTGCCGTCAAAGACAAGACTGCCGTAAACTTCATCGGAGATCAGCCAGATGCCGTGCTTAACGCATACATCGAGCAGTGATCGCCAAGAAGACTTGCTAAATACAGCGCCAGACGGGTTGCCTGGCGAATTGGCAATAATGACCCGCGTTTTGGTCGTTATCGCGGCTGCGATGCGCTCGACATCGAGTTCAAAATTGTTTTTAGCCAACATTGGCACGGCGACCACTGTCGCTCCGCCAGCCTGCGCAACTCCCTCGTAAGTTGCATAAAACGGTTCAAGCAATATCACCTCGTCACCGTGACCTGTGAGGCAAAATACAGCGGCGAATAATGCCGCTTGCGCGCCAGGAAAAATGGTGACTTGAGCAGGGTCAACGCTGACACCCAGATCTGTCGTATAGGTTTCAGCAACAGCTTCTCGCAGCATCGGCTCGCCGGGAATGGGCGAATAGTGGGTTCGACCGTTCTTCAGACCGTTGACAGCTGCGGCGACGATTCTTGGCGGTGTGTTTAAATCCGGGTCGCCAACGCCAAGGTGAATGACATCCTCACCGTCACGTTCCATTTGATACGCGCGATCAGTAATATCCCAGGCTCGCGAACGGGGACCGGAAAATCGCTCGGTCGCTGAGGAAAATGGGGGAGTCGTTTCCGTCACAATGGGTAACCAGTGTTTGCAGACTGCGGTAACATTGTTACCACGATATCGATAATCCTGAGCAAATGAAATCAATCAGCCAATGAGTACACGAGCCGCGACAATATTGGTATCTTTCTTGCTAGCGGCGCACCCAGCGATCGCTGAGCCGGATCTCTCAGGTATTTGGATGCTGAGTGGCCGTGCGCTCGCGGGAGATCTGGTGATGACTGATCGAGCGCGAGCCATTCAGGAAGACTACGATCTATTGGTCGACGACCCCAGTCTTGCGTGCGAGCCGGCAAGCATTTCCAGAGTTTGGGCGAATCCCAACGTTAGAATTGAATTTTCCCAGTCAGATGATCGAATTTTGATTAACTACGAGTTTTACGATCTGCGTCGTGAGATTCCAATCGGTGGATCTGATGTCGTCGCGGATGTGCCCAGTACCAAAAATATTGACGGTACGCGCTTTTCGAAGATGGGTTCATCGTTCGCTAGGTACGCCAACGATCGCCTAATCATCGAGACTATAAATCACACCGCAGGGTTCATTCGAACATCACGTGGCATCCCCCAATCGGCGCAAACGGTAGCGTTCGAAGAATTGTGGCTTGAAGGCGAAGTGCTACACCTGTCGCTGACCTATATTGATGACACGTTGTTCGAAGCTCCTTTCGTTCTGACGCACGAATTTACGAGAACCGGTGAAACCAACCTGCCAATTTATGATTGCACGGACGCCAACTATGATTGGTTCGAGAAACTAAACGCACCGCAGTCTGGAGAATCCCTGTGAAAATCGTTGCGACGATGGCATTGCTTTTGTTCGCTGTGATGGCCAATGCACATCACGCGACGGTCACCAATTTCACCAAGGAAGTAGTCACTGTTGAAGGTGTCATCGAGAAAGTACGATTCCAAAATCCGCATGCCTCGGTGCTCATTAAGAATGTCACGGAAGATGGCGTAGAAACCTACTGGTTAATTGAAACCGGTGCGCGTACAACCCTGGAGCGAAAAGGCATAACGCTCGACGGGTTCCCTGTTGGCGCGAAGATTAAGGCAACCGGATTGAAAGGGCGACGGCAGTACACAATGTACCTGCAGGAAATTGAGTTTGAGGATGGGCGCAAGTTTACGCCGGATGGCGAGACGGCAGACACGCAAGATCGTGCCATTCGCGCCGAGCTTGTCACAATGGCGGATGATTTCGTTAATCTGCGCATGATGCAGGGCTTTGCATACGAAATGCTTTTGGCCGAGGCGTACCGATGGCAAGATGA
>JABIUH010000149.1 GCA_018701055.1 Woeseia sp.
GACCCGAACCGATGCAGCCGCGGCACTCGCAGAATGGTTGACTGACGATCCGACGGGTAGTGGCGATCCTGATGTATTAATAATGGGTGATTTGAACGCCTACTTACAAGAAGACCCGCTGACAACGCTGGAGAACGCCGGTTTCGAGAATCTGTTGGAGACGAGACTTGGAACGGACGCGTATTCATTCGTTTTTGACGGTCAGGCAGGCGCTTTGGACCATGCTTTGGTCTCCAGTTCGCTTAGCGGACGGGTAACGGGCGTTGGAGAATGGCATATCAATGCGGACGAACCGCCACTCATTGATTACAATCTCGAGGCAAGCCGCAGTGCGGATTTGTTTGATCCGAACAGCCCTTTCAGGGCGTCCGATCACGATCCGGTAATTGTTGGCATTAATCCATAGGGCAAATAGTGGCAAGGCAGATATGGGCACAGCAGACGACAATCTTGACGCGTATCCGGTAGCCAATTCCGCAGATATCGCTAAGCAAGTACCTGTTATAGATATTGCGGCGGTTGTTCAGGACGCGAGCTCAGCCGACGCCAGAAATGCGGTTGACAAAATTGCCGCTGCTTGTCGTGATTGGGGCTTCTTTCAAGTACTTAATCATGGCGTTTCTTCGCAACTCGTCCAGGAAACCTGGTCGCAGACGCGGGCATTCTTCACGCAGCCGACTGCAGTGAAAGAGCAGAGCCTGCGTACGCGAGAAAACCCATGGGGTTACTACAATAATGAGTTAACAAAGAATCAGCGCGATAAAAAGGAAGTATTTGACTACACCACTGATGGGCCCGATCCAATTTATCAGGCCGAAAACCGTTGGCCGGAAATGTCGCCAGAGTTTGCGACAACGATGCGAGCGTATCGAGATGCCTGCACAGACCTGGGGCTTTCATTGCTTGAGGCGTTTTGCGCAGGTCTTGATCTACCGGCCGATTATATGCGCTCCGATTTCGCCAGGTATCACACGGGCTTTATTCGTCTGAATTATTACCCGGTCAAAGATCCAATGGGCGCCTCTACAATAGAGCATTTGGCCGTTGCTGATCTCGGCATTCACCATCACACCGACGCTGGCGCACTAACGGTGCTACTGCAGGACGATGTCGGTGGACTGCAGGTGTTTAAGGATGGGTTTTGGCACAACGTCGCGCCGATCGAAGATGCATTGGTTATCAATACTGGCGACATGATGCAGGTCTGGTCGAATGATTTTTATCAGGCCGCCGTCCATCGCGTTCTCGCGATGGAAACGAGAGATAGATTTAGCATTCCGTTCTTTTTTAACCCATCGGCCACTACAACGGTGGATCCATTGCCAACGGTGGTCAGTGATTCACGACCGGCACGCTATCGAACCATTCCATGGTGCGATTTTCGTGGGCAAAGAACAGATGGCGATTACGCGGATTACGGTCCGGAAGTACAAATATCCCAATTCAAGATCGCGGCTTCCTAGCCCGGAATAATCAAAGGCGTACAAATGAATAGACTAATCTCTTTTGCTGTTCTTTTTTCACTATTACCTACTGTGCACGCATTTGCCGACGATGGGATGAAGCACTTTCAGGCTGAAGATGTCTTCGAGCTCGAGTACGCGAATGATCCGCGCGTATCACCAGATGGTTCCGCAATTGTCTACGAGCGCCGCGGCAATGACATCATGACCGACAGGACGCGCTCCAACTTGTGGATCGTAAATGTCGATGGCAGCGGTCACCGACCATTGGTTTCCGGAATAGAGAGTGCAACATCGCCGCGTTGGTCTCCGGGCGGCGATAGGGTTGCGTACTTGCAGGCCACGGATTCAGGTAACGGAATTTTTGTTCGCTGGATGGATAGTGGGCAGACCGCGCTGCTTGCCAACTTGCGGCAGTCGGTTTCCAGCCTAACCTGGTCTCCGGACGGTAAATCACTGGCGTTAGTTATGTCGGTGCCGACGGAAGCAGCATCGCTGGTGGCGCCTCGCGCAAAACCGGAGGGCGCGGATTGGTCGGAACCCGTGAAGGTCATCGATTCCGCTCGATACCGGCGGGACGGCCGTGGCTTTCTCGATCCCGCTTTTGCGCATGTGTTTGTATTGCCTGCCGACGGTGGTACGCCGCGGCAACTAACGGAAGGTAAGTTCAATCACGAGGGCGCGCTGTCCTGGACAGCTGATTCAAAGCAGATCTTATTCGCAGCAAATCGCAGCCCGGGCTGGGAACTACAGTCGGGCGAAACAGATATCTTTAGTGTGGCTGTTGACGATGGGACCCTGGCGCAACTCACGGAGCGCAGCGGTAGTGAATCCTCTCCGACAGTATCGCCAAACGGGCAGATGGTCGCCTATGTTTACGATAGCAATCGAAAGGTTGCCTATCGAAACAGAATTCTGCATGTCATGTCTGCTGATGGTAGTGATGATCGCGCATTGACGCCCGATCTGGACAGCTCAGTCGGCAATGTCCAATGGATCGACAATCGACGTCTGTATTTTCAATATGACGAGCGCGCCGTGCGCAAAGTCGCGCGGGTTTCCCTCGGCGGCGAAATGACGGACGTGGTTACGGGGCTCGGAAGTACTTCTTTAGGGCGGCCTTACCTTAGCGGCGACTATACGGTTGCCAGCAACGGAACCGTCGCGTGGACGAAGGGCACGGAATATCGCCCGGCGGAAGTTGCCGTTTTAAATCGTCGTGGTGAAAGGCAACTGACTGAGTTAAACGGCGATTTATTGGACAACCGGGCGCTTGGGTCTGTCACTGAAATCGTTTACGAGTCCTCGTTCGATGGAACGGAAATTCAGGGTTGGTATATGACCCCACCGGATTTTGAGGAAGGTGAGCAGTACCCACTCATCCTCGAAATTCATGGCGGCCCGCATGCCGCCTATGGCCCA
>JABIUH010000200.1 GCA_018701055.1 Woeseia sp.
GTGCCGTTCGGCATGTCTCCCGAGCCGTATCCGGAGGACGCCGTAATTGCGCAAGCAAGATGATCGCCATCGACTGCCGACGTGTGCACCGTCGAACCCGACGCCCATGTAGACAAAAAGGTGTCTGTGCGCACCGTCTCAAGTAATTCTGCAATGGGCGCGTCGACCATCTGCGCGCTGTCGATCCTCGCGCCCCTGAACGACAGCACCGCCTGTTGTGTATCGATCAATCGGCGTATCGAAGCCTCATCCCAGCGGGCAAACTTTTCTTTCCCAAAGCACTGCAGCATTGCCGCAAGGCTCGCACCGCCTACCGCAGGCGGCGGGTTCGTTGCGATTTGCCAGTCACCGACGTCAATCATCAGTGCATCGCGCACATGCGGCACATATTCGACGAAATCCTGGCGTGACAACAAACCACCGTAATCGGCAACAAAGCGAACTATCCGTTCGCCTAGTTCTCCCTCGTACAATATGGCGGGACCTTCATCAGCGACTGCACTCAGCGTGTCGGCGAGATGTGGTACGACGATCGAGCTACCCACCTCACGCAGGGATCCGTCGTCGTTATGCAAAGCCTTGTGGCCGTCCCGGCTTCTGCCAAATATGACGTCGCCCGAGTAGCTTAGATAATGGTGGCATGCGGTTGCCAATGGAAAGCCTTCGCGCGCAGCGCGAATACTCGGCGCCATCAATTCACGCCAGGGAATTGTCCCGAAACGCTCCGACGCGAGATGTAATGCGGCCAACGTACCTGGGACGGCGACTGATCCGGCGCCGATCAGTGTCGTAACACCTCCGCCGTATTCCAATTCGACACTGTCGGTTGAGGCGCTCGTCCCGGGTTGTGAGCCCAAGCCGGGAACGGCGACATTGCCGTCAATTGTCAGCGGTTTGTCATCGGCAGACCAAATCGTGACAAAGGCGCCACCGAGCAGTGCGCACACACCTGGTTGGGTATTTATTGAGCACATCGCAGCGGCGAGGCCACAGTCGATTGCGTTACCACCGAGCTCGGCAATCTCGGCAGCAGCGTCCGCCGCAAGTGTCGAGGTCGTGGCAACTGCGACATCGCGCGTCCGGGATTTCATCTTATGGGTAGCGACCCCTGCCTCACGACAGATAGCCTGCGCTCAAAAATGAATGACTGATCGAATACTTTTGCCTGCATGCATCAGATCGAAGGCTTTGTTGATGTCTTCGAGACCCATGGTGTGGGTAATGAATTCGTCTACCTTGATGTCGCCGTCCATATATTTTTCGACCATTCCTGGAAGTTGTGAGCGTCCCTTGCAACCCCCAAATGCAGTGCCACGCCAGACTCTGCCTGTCACCAGTTGAAATGGGCGGGTGCTAATTTCCTGACCTGCGCCCGCAACGCCAACAATTATCGATTCGCCCCAGCCCTTGTGGCAGCACTCCAGCGCTGCGCGCATCAGGTTTGCATTACCAACACACTCAAAGGAATAGTCCACGCCGCCGTTAGTAAGGTCGACCAGAACTTCCTGGATCGGTGCGTCGTGATCATTGGGATTGACGCAGTCGGTAGCACCCATTTGTCGAGCGAGTTCGAATTTGCCCTCGTTGATGTCGATCGCAATAATACGACCAGCTTTTGCCATCATTGCGCCTTGAATGGCACTAAGACCAACGCCGCCCAAACCGAACACCGCAACCGTTGCTCCAGCTTCAACTTTCGCAGTATTGAGTACTGCGCCAATGCCAGTCGTAATGCCGCAACCCAGAAGGCAAACTTTCTCGAGTGGTGCGTTGTCGCTGATCCTGGCGACGGCGATTTCCGGCAGTACCGTGTACTCACTAAACGTTGATGTGCCCATGTAGTGAAAGATTTGTTTGCCACCTTTTGAAAAGCGTGAGGTTCCATCCGGCATCAGCCCCTGACCCTGGGTAACACGAATCGCCTGACAAAGATTCGTTTTGCCTGAGGTGCAAAAATTGCACTCGCCACATTCCGGTGTATACAAAGGGATGACTTTGTCGCCAACTTTCAAGCTGGTTACGCCTGCACCAATTTCTTCAACGACCGCACCACCTTCGTGTCCCAGCACAACCGGGAAAATGCCTTCGGGGTCGTCGCCTGACAACGTGAACGCATCTGTGTGACACACGCCACTCGCAACGATGCGCAGCAGAACCTCACCTGCCTTTGGCCCATCCAGATCAATTTCTTCGATTTCCAAAGGTTTTCCCGCTTCCCAGGCAACAGCAGCACGCGTTTTCATGGTTTTATTTATCCTCAGAATAATATGGTTACTGCGTACAGTTTCGCATGAAAGCGGAACGGGACGAAAGAGGATGGTGGGAATTGGTTTGGCGTTAAAATCCCAACTACGGTAAAAGGGTCCTAGCGTTAACCTAATATTTAGAGAGCTGCAAACACATGGCCCTGGAAAAATTGCGTGAGAAGTTATCTGGCATCGATCGGCAGATAGTTGAACTCATTGCCGCACGACAGTCTGTTGTCGACGAAATTGGCAGCAAGAAACAAACGGTTGGAAGGGCAACGCGTGACTTCGAACGAGAGCGAGACGTGCTTGAAATGGCGCGCGCGCAAGCAGATGCATTAGGTGTCGATCCGAATCTTGCCGACGAAATCATGACGACGCTGATTCGCGCCTCTCTCACTCATCAGGAACGCAGTCGTGTAGTAGCGGAGGGGCGCGGCGACGGGCGTCGGGCCTTAATTATTGGCGGCGCCGGCAAGATGGGTGGATGGTTCGTCAATTTTTTTAGCTCGCAAGGATTCTTGACGGTCATAGCGGACACGCATGTTGAACCTGGCCCTGGCAAGTGTCTCGACTGGCGTCAGGCGGGAATCGACTATGACGTCATCGTCGTCGCGACACCGATGGCGATTTCTGGGCAAATTTTGAGCGAGCTCGCTGAATTGCAACCAGCGAGCCTCATTTTTGATATCGGCTCGCTAAAGTCACCACTTAAAAGTGGAATCGCCAAGTTATGTGCTGCGGGCTGCAAGGTTGCCTCGCTGCATCCTATGTATGGACCAGATACTGAGCTGCTATCGGGACGTCATCTTATCTTCGTTGATGCGGGGTGCCCGCAGGCGACCCGTGAGGCAAAAGATCTATTTGCCTCGACGATGGTCGAAGAGCTCGATATGGGGCTTGATGATCATGATCGCCTCATCGCTTATGTATTGGGTTTGTCTCACGCACTAAACATTGCGTTTTTTACTGCATTGGCTGAAAGCGGTGAGGCAGCCCCAAAACTAGCGCAGTTGTCGTCGACCACTTTTGATGCGCAGTTACTCGTTTCGGCAGCCGTTGCGCACGACAATCCTCGTATGTATTTTGAAATTCAGCATTTGAACGATTTCGGACAAAGTCCTCTGGACGCTTTGTGCGAGTCTGCGGGTCGCATTAGGGATCTTGTGAAGAATGGCGACGAGGACGGTTTCGTTGAGCTTATGCAGAACGGTCGTGAGTATTTGGCGACTCGACGCTAGTGATGCGTGTCCATTTAATTTTGTTGTTCGGTCTATCCGCGGTGTTAGCTGGCTGTAGTAAGGAACCCAGCAGTCCCGTGACCGACGCACAGACCCGCGAGCTTCCACCACCGGCGACGATCACCCGGTCGAGCCCGCTTGTCGTTTACACGACCTTCAATGGCAAGAAAATCAAACCCGTTCTGGACGCTTACAAGGCGGAATCTGGCACTAACTATCAATTGTTGGTTGATGGCTCACTGGACAATCTCAACGCGGTCGACGATGCAACCACATTGCCGAATGCCGATATCTATGTTGCGAATAGTTTCGCGGAGCTATCTGCTTTTGCGGAAGCAGACGTGTTTCGTCCCGTGAGGTCCAATCTGATTGATGCTCACATTCCGGAAGTGCTGCGTGATTCGGAGGGGCGTTGGGTCGCTATTTCGAAACGAGTCCGTGTGATCGTTTACAACACCGATCTTGTTGAAACAAACGAATTGAGAGGCATCGTAGATTACGCTGCTTTGGGTGACGAAACCTGGTCCAACAGACTTTGCCTTTCTTCATCGAGGAATGCGGGAAATCAGCTGCTCGTTGCCTTTCTCATCGCTGATCTCGGGGTGCGCAATGCGGAGCTCGCCGTTCGCCATTGGCGTGGTAATTTCGCCGCCCCTCCGTTCTCAACTGATCGCGATTTGATAGCGGCGGTTGCTGCGGGTCAATGCGCTCTCGGCATTGTCGATTCAAATACGGCATTGAAATTTGCAGCTTCCAATCAAAACGCACCAGTTGCTCCGCATCTCTTTGCGATCGAAGAAGAAGCCCTATTTGATTTTAGCGGAGCAGGGGTATCGCGGCATGCACACGATGCCGATGGTGCTATCGCATTTCTCGAATGGCTAACGTCAGCAACACCAGCCGCGCTGTACGCTGCGCAGGACAGCGAGATGCCCTCAAATCCGAACGCGTCGCGTGGCATTGCGCGAGCCAACTGGGCCGAGAACGTGGCAGTTCAGGGGTCTTTTTCTGAACTCGGTTTCTTGCAGGAAGATGCAATAAAACTGATCGAACGCGCGAGATATCCCTGATGGAGCAAGACGATATCGATGCGGACGGGTTTCGCGCAAATGTTGGAATTATTTTGGCTAACGCTGATGGGAAATTACTGCTGGCGGGCCGGGTCCGGAGTAAGGGCTGGCAATTTCCGCAAGGTGGGATGCTGCAGGGCGAGACTGATGAGCAATCGATGTACCGCGAACTCCACGAAGAGGTCGGTCTCCGCGATACTGACGTCGAAATTCTTGGTGCAACGGACGACTGGATTCGCTATCGATTACCCGAACGCTTTGTTCGCAGAGATCGCCGTCCATTGTGCATTGGTCAAAAACAACGTTGGTTCATGTTGCGTCTCGTCGGCGACGAAGAGAGTCTGCGTTTTGATCAATCAGAGAGCCCGGAGTTTGACCGTTGGCGGTGGGTGGACTTCTGGCGTCCGGTCAATGAAGTTATCTACTTCAAGAGACGTGTTTATGTGCTGGCGCTGAATGAACTTGGGCCGTGCTTGTATCCCGAGGGAATTCCTGCAAGTCCGCGATGGTGGCCGAAACGCTGGAAAAAAACGTTTGAGAAAGATCTCAAGCGCGCCAACGACGCGCGAGAGCGCGATCAATTAGAACGGCTTGACGATAGCGAGACAAATAATGCCTAACAAGAAAATAACGGGAATCTCATTGAACCACCGAAGCCACTTTGTATCGCTCGGGAGTTCGCCTGCTTTTAATTTGCCTATCCAATGCCAACAGCGATAGTGATACACAAACAGTCCGAGCAGAAGTAACAGTTTTACTTTGAACCAAGTCTGGTACGACAGCGCTCCGTTAATCATTAACATCAATAGTCCGAAAACCGTAGTCAACACCATGCCGATCGTCATTAATATAAACAGGCGCCGCTCCATGGTTTCGAACCGGACGCGGCTAACCTGGTCTTTCGCATCAGTGTGATAAATAAATAGGCGCGGGAGATAAAACAGACCCGCAAACCACGTCACCATGAATGCAACATGTAGTGCTTTGAACCATAAATACCCTGCTGACAATTGCATTTAAATACCCTTCTGATCGATCACTTGAGGCTCGATGTCCCAAGCCTTATTCCGACTTATAACCAATTCCGTGACCTGCTGCACTTCTGTTTGGCCCGGTCCCCGCGTAACATAACGCGTCTGTATTTAAAGAAAACAACGAGTTACCGATGAGATCACGCTCACATATGCCCGGTACGGGACTGAGCACAAGCATGCGAGTCGCGATGGCTATCGCGATTCTCGTCGGTGGCTATCTTATTTTTGAGTTTGGCCGGATTCAGGCGAATTACAACATTGTTGATACGCTAGCGGAAAAGCAGAACTTTCTGCACGAGATTGAAGCACTCGACGACGAAATTGTTGAATTCAAACAAGAAGTTGCTCGATTGGAGACCACGCGCGTCGTCGAGAACGAAGCCTATCAGGTGGTCGAGACCAACCTAATGGATTTGCAGCGCAAGGTTCAAGAGCAACAAGAAGCAATCGCGTTTTATCGTGGGATTGTGTCGCCAAAAGACGGCGGGCGCGGTATTCGAGTCCAGGATTTGAGGTTGACGCGGGGCGGGGCCGAGCGGCATTACAACTTACGCCTTGTGCTTGTGCAGGTTATGCAACACGATCGGAGCGTTAAAGGCGAGGTTGATTTCAGTTTGGAGGGCGAAGTGGATGGTGTCGCCACGACATACAAACTTCAGCAATTGCTTCCAGAAGATGTAAATAGTAGTTGGCCTTTCTCATTTCGGTATTTTGAAGATTTCGACAAAGAGTTGATTCTACCGGACGGATTTACCCCGGAGACAATCAATATTGAGGTGGTTTCGAGAACGAAATCGATCGCGAGCGTTAAACAGAGTTTTGCCTGGATTGCAGGCCAGAGTTAAAGAATTTAGGAGTAGTACAAAATGTTCGGGTGGAAACAACGTAGGCACAGTGTGGTTGACACACTGGTCGGTCCAAACTCTCAGGTGAACAGCGACCTAAATTTCGCCGGCGGCTGTCATATCGATGGCACGGTCAAGGGCAATGTTAGCGCTGATAGTGATAGCGATTCGGTGCTGAGCATTTCTGAAGGGGGCATGATTGAGGGGGGTGTGACCGCCCCTTATGTCGTTTTGAACGGCATTGTTCGTGGCGATGTTGTCGCCGGACAGCGGGTGCAGCTTGGACCCACTGCAAGAGTCATCGGCAATGTATACTACAACCTGATCGAAATGGCGATCGGCGCAGAAATCAACGGTAAGCTTGTCCATCAGCCCGAAGGAAAGGTACCCTTGTTGGAACGGGCAAATGAGGACGTTGAACTGCCAAGTGTTGCCCCAAAGTCATAAGCAGCCCTCATTCTAGGAAATCTAATAATCGTATGAACACTACAACACCCGTTATCGGCACCTCAGCAGCACCGCCTCCCGTCGTTTTCACAGATGCGGCCGCGTCAAAAGTGCATGAGTTGATTTTGGAAGAAAATAACCCGGATTTAATGCTTCGCGTGTTCGTTTCTGGTGGTGGTTGCTCAGGGTTCCAGTACGGATTCACTTTCGACGATGCCACAGAAGACGGCGATTCCAGTGTCGAAAATCAGGGCGTGACATTGGTTGTTGATCCAATGAGCGTTCAGTACCTAATGGGTGCGGAGATCGACTACAAGGAAGATCTGCAGGGCGCACAATTCGTTATACGCAACCCCAATGCGACCACCACCTGTGGTTGCGGCTCGTCATTTACCGTCTGATATCAAAGGTCGTCGAAAA
>JABIUH010000467.1 GCA_018701055.1 Woeseia sp.
CTGGGCGGCCACGCTCCGGTCATTGTCTGCGAAGATACAGATGTCAGGTCGGCCGCCATCACCGGCGCTGTGCGCAAGATGCGCAACGCGGGTCAGGTATGTACTTCGCCCACTCGATTCTTTGTGCATGACAGTATTTTTGACGAATACACGGATACGTTCGTCGATCGGGCCGCAGAAACTATCGTCGGCAACGGGATCGATCCAGGCGTCGAGATGGGTCCACTTGCCAACGATCGTCGAATTGAGGCTTTGACGGCCCTGGTCGAAGATGCGCGCGAGCACGGCGCCGATGTCAGAACCGGCGGCGGTCGAATCGGCGACAAGGGATATTTCTTTGAGCCCACTGTCCTGGTCAATGTGCCGGACAGTGCCCGCGTAATGCAGGAAGAGCCCTTCGGGCCATTGGCAATCATCAACCCTATTACGTCATTGGATGAAGGCATCGAAAAGGCGAACTCAGTGCCTTTCGGGCTTGCCGCCTACGGATTCACCAATCGGGCGGACTATGCCGACCGCATGGTCGAGGGGATAGAAGCGGGCAATGTGTCGATCAATACTCTAGAGGCATCACTGCCGGAGACGCCGTTTGGCGGCGTTAAGTCCAGTGGCTATGGGCGTGAAGGTGGGATCGAAGGCCTGCAACACTACATGATCATGAAGAATGTATCGCATAGCATTTCGATCGTTTGACACGCCTACTGCTCTCGACACATTGAATTGTCGGTAGACGCAACCACACCATAACTGGGTTCAAACCAGGCCGTACTTGGTCATCGGCTTGACGGCCAATTGGAATCTAACTCCATCAGACCATGTCCAATGTACAACTCCGCGTCGAGGCGAATTGAACTGGAAGTTCAGAAAACAAAAACTCCAAACATATTACCTTGTGGGCCACGATACTTTCGGCACGCCACTGATCGGATTTCCTAGAAGAGGACTGGTCAATGCATAGAAACCATGATTCGTAAATGCCCATATGATATTTCGATCGTATTCAACGTAAATTCCGAATGTCAGATTGCCGTATGCGCTCCCAAAAATCTCTCCCTCATTGGGAAACCGTGGAACGTAGTAACCGGCGATCGTAGGATTGGTTGGATCACTGACGTCGAAAAGTTGTACACCAGCGTTGTAAAATGCGTATGGCACTATGTTCTGCATCCAACGACCGGGTTGAGTTGTGTGGTAGCCGGGCCTTTTCGGTCCAAAACTTCCTCTGCGTTGGCAATAGTCGGTAAATGCTGCATTTTCGGGTGGAGTTGGACGTGGAAATGTCGTTACTACGTGTGGATTTGTGACGTCTTTGGCATCAATAACAAAAATGTCTTTATAGGGTTCAAAACACTCGTCATTCATTGGATAGCCGTTCATGAAAACGTATCCAGTACGTTCATACTGACTTACATCGATATTGTCAGCCTCGGTTCCACCAAATTTTGGAGGCAAGGCTAAGTGACCGACTGATTGCATATTTTCGGGGTCGCTTACATCAAGAACGTGCAAGCCAAGTCCGGCCATTCCGCCAAAAGCATACCGGCCTCCTTCCTCCACGGGTTGAGATAGAAATGGTGGCATACGCGAACCCATCCACGATGTACGATTCCCTGCCCGCGGATTCATTAGATAGGCATCTTCGTGGTCTTTGTCACCAACGATTTGGCCAGGTGCGGCGAATTGGTCCAAGAGTCTCGGATTGCGCGGATCGGACATGTCCCAGGCTTGATAACCGGGCGAATGTAAATAGTCCGGATATTCGATCAGCGCGTAGCTGTCATTAGGTGCTGCGGCCAGAAACATGTATTTGCCGCCAAACCACGCTGGCACATCGAGTGATCCGGACCCCTGCTGCTTTCCGATCGGCGCGTTCGGATGTTCGTAATCTGTCGTGACTGCTGCGAGAAGCTCCCACTCGCTCGGTAATGGCCCATTGAGCGCGTAAACTTTAAACCCTTTTAGCGCTCCCCATTTTCGAATCTTCTCGACGCCCTCCGGTTCAGTTAGCTTGTCGTGCATTACGCCGATGCGAGCCACCTCGAGCGACTGCACCATAACGTATTTGCCAAGTTCGTTGTTCCACTGGATTGAAGCTGCACCGTACCGATCACCGGGCGGCAGTGGATTTTCCTCTGGGCCGAATCCATCGCCGCTGTATACCGTTCCACCGCGCCATAGCGTTTTTACATCTTTAGGATCGGTAATGTCGAATACGCCAAGATCGCGTCCACCATACGAATACATAATTCGGCGGTCACCGAAGTCCACGATGTTCTGCCACAAATGGAAAGGCGATACGATTTCCGGCACGAAATTTACCACCTCGACATTCTTGGCGTAGGAATTCTGATCCCAATAATCCAGCTGCCCCTCGAATGTCGGCGGGTCCGTAACCATGGGCGTTGCTTTCGGGTGGGTGAACTTTCCGTCTTCCGTGATCATTCCGTAATCTCTGCCAGGTACTGGTCGTGGCGGGCGTTGGTCGTAAACTACGTCGCGAAACGCCCGAATGTACGGATCAGGAATTTGTGCTTTTTCATCTTCACTTCCCGAAGAAGTTTCGGAATCGGCAAAAATCAAAGTTGGTGCAATTAATAGAAGCGCAGTCGCTGTTCTTATGCCCCGAATAAAATGTTTGTTTTCTATCAAAGAAATCATTGATTCCACCTTTGAAAATATATTGAATCCAATATCACCCGAAATCTATTTGAATATTTGGAGATATTGAGAAACTCCTTACAATTTTCACCACGCAACCTTGTCTGCGCGTTAGAGTCAAAATCGATATAGGTGTTGCTTTCATAACTCAACCCAGCCATCGGCAGGCCTGCCTTTCCCCGGATGTACGGACCCACAATTACCACACGTACGCGCGTCGATATCATTGTGAAATGCCCCAAATATTTTGGGCAATTCATCGACAATTCCGGTTGGGTCAAGCAACGATACCTCCGCTCTGTGCACCCTCAACTTGCAGTCAAAGCAAAACCATTCGAAGCCATCCTTCATACCCATCATTCGTGGCGATTCAACAACGATGCCAATAGATCCTTCCTGTGGTCGCTGAGGAGCATGCCGGGTGTGAGACGGCAACATAAAAACCTCTCCTTCGCGAA
>JABIUH010000414.1 GCA_018701055.1 Woeseia sp.
AAACCAAACACCGACGATATGCGGGAGGCGCCGAGCCGTGTATTGATGCAGGCACTGTGGGATGCCGGTGCGCTTGTGCAGGCGTATGATCCAAAGGCACTTGACGAAACTCGCAGGCTCTATCCGTCGCAGGACGGACTAAAATTGTGTGAATCGTCAGCCGATGCGCTGGTTGGCGCGGATGCACTGGTCGTCATGACCGAATGGCAGGAGTTTCGTAGTCCGGACTTCGACAAGATTGCAGAGGAACTGAGTAACCCGGTCATCTTTGATGGACGAAATTTGTATGACCCCGATTACCTTAAAAGCAATGGAATTCAGTACTACGGCGTCGGACGCGGCATGTCGATCGGCACGACATCGTAGGATGACATACCCACTAAACGATCCGAACTGACGCCCCGGTAACCGCTTATGCCATTGATTCAACCTGTCATACTCTCCGGCGGCTCCGGCAGCAGGCTATGGCCGGTGTCCAGGACGATGTTACCGAAACAGCTGCTGCCTCTGGTTGGCAATCACACGATGTTACAGGCCACTGCGGCGCGCCTTGAGGGCTATCCCGAAAAAACCGCTGGCTGTCTGGTCGTTTGTAATGAGGCACACAGGTTTATGGCCTCGGAGCAGCTTGAGTCCATTGGTGTTCCCGCCAGGTTTATTCTCGAACCAGCCGGCCGTAATACGGCTCCGGCGGTCGCTTTGGCCGCGCTCGCCGCGCTCGCCGGAGGCACCGGTGATGCCGAGTCAGCAGCAATACTGTTGGTCATGCCGGCCGACCACGTGATCCGGGATACGGATGCCTTTCATGCGGCAATCAGTACGGGGGCGCAGGCGGCTGCGGATGGCAAGCTGGTCACTTTTGGCGTCGTGCCGACAGGCCCGGAGACGGGGTACGGATACATCGAAGCCGAAGTCGTTGCCGGTGGTGCCGCCCCGATCAAGGCGTTTGTTGAAAAGCCGGACCTGGAAACGGCTACTGCCTATGTCAAGGGTGGCAAACATTTCTGGAACAGTGGCATGTTCATGTTTGCGGCCAGTAAATACCTCGAAGAATTGGGCCGTCATGCGCCGGAAATGCTTGCAGCGTGTCAGGCAGCAATGTCAGCGGCTGACCTGAATGACGAGTTCGTTCGGCCCGCCACTGAAGAGTTTCTTGCGTGTCCGGGCGATTCCATCGACTACGCTGTCATGGAGAAAACTGACAGCGCTATGGTTGTACCGCTGGATGCCGACTGGAGTGATGTCGGTTCATGGTCGGCATTGCACGACGTATCTGCCCGGGATGCCGATAACAACACCATTTCAGGCGACACGCTGTTACATGATTGTCACGATACTCATATCCACAGCGAACACCGCCTGGTCACCGCAGTCGGCGTCCATGATCTGGTCATCGTCGAGACTAAAGATGCGGTGCTGGTCAGCAGCAAATCCAGATCGCAAGAGGTTAAGGCTCTTGTCGACAAGCTTAACGAGGCCGATCGCGAGGAAACGAAGTTGCACCGGCAGGTTTTCCGGCCCTGGGGTAACTACGACAGCATTGATAGCGGCGATGGCTTCCAGGTCAAGAGGTTAATCGTCAACCCAGGATCCGTTCTATCGTTACAAATGCATCATCGTCGGGCCGAGCATTGGGTTGTCGTGCGTGGAACCGCGAGAATCACACTGAACGACGATGTTTTCGATCTTGGTGTTAATGAATATGTGCATATACCCATCGGCGCAACGCATCGCATCGAAAACCCTGGTACTGAGGCAGTGCATATCATTGAAGTTCAGTGTGGTGACTACCTCGGTGAAGACGATATCGTTCGTTTCGAAGACAAGTACGGTCGGGAAGGGACTAATACCCGACCCGGATCAGGCTGAAAGGACATCAGAAAATGAGTATTCAAATTGACTGCTTCAAGGCATACGACATTCGCGGTCGCATACCGGATCAATTAAACAGTGACATCGCCTACCGGGTGGCAAATGCGACAGCGGCGTTCCTGGGAGCGAAACGAGTCGTACTTGGCCGGGATATCCGGCAGTCGAGTGACGAGCTGGCCGATGCGGTAGCGAAAGGACTGATCGATGCGGGTGTTGAGGTTCTCGATGTCGGAGTGGGTGGAACGGAAATGGTGTACTTCGCCACTGGCTACCTCGAGGCCGATGGCGGCATCATGGTAACGGCAAGCCACAATCCGGCAGATTACAACGGCCTTAAACTCGTCCGGGCGGAATCGCGACCGATCAGCGGCGATACAGGGCTGTCGGATATTCGTGATATCGCCGAACGCGATGATCGTCTGATTGCAGCGACCGCGGGTCACCGCAGGCAGATAGAAATCGGTCAGTCCTACCATGCGAAGCTGCTGGGGTTTGTCGATCTGGAAGTATTGAAGCCGCTCAGGATTGTCGTGAATGCCGGAAATGGCGGAGCGGGACCAACAATCGATAATCTCGAGACATCGTTACCCTTCGAATTTATAAAAGTCCACCATGACCCGGACGGTAGTTTTCCGAATGGTGTTCCGAATCCCATGATCGAGGAAAACAGGGCATCGACGATAGATGCGATTAGGGAGCATAAAGCTGACTTCGGCATTGCCTGGGACGGAGATTTCGATCGGTGTTTTTTCTTCGATGAAAACGGACGATTTATCGAGGGGTACTATATCGTCGGTCTCCTTGCAAAGTTGTTGCTGAAACAAAGCCCGGGATCGGCAATCATTTACGATCCACGCCTGACATGGAATACGCTGGAAGTTGTCAGCGAAAACGGCGGGCGTCCGGTGCAGAGCAAGTCAGGACATTCCTTCATCAAACAGGTCATGCGTGAAGAAGATGCTGTTTATGGCGGTGAGATGAGCGCACACCATTACTTTCGTGATTTTTACTACTGTGACAGTGGCATGATTCCCTGGCTGTTGGTTTCTCAGCTGGTATCCATAAGCGGAAAATCGCTTTCGACACTGGTTGACGATTGCATGGAGAAATTTCCGGCGAGTGGAGAGGTCAATCTCAAGGTTGCCGACGTGGCGGCGGCAATCGCAGCAATATCGGAAAAGTACGCGGCGAAGGCTGATGCTGTTGACCGGACAGATGGCATCAGTATGGATTTTGGAGACTGGCGCTTTAATCTCAGGGCTTCGAATACGGAACCGGTCATCCGCCTGAACGTTGAAAGCCGCGCCGACAACAAACTAATGCAAGACAGGCTAGAGGAGCTCCTGTCGGATCTTGAGCGCCTGGCCTGATGCCGATGCGGTATTATTAGTCGCCTATGGAAATCAATGAATTAGCGGCGCTTGGGTACATAGTCGCGGTGGTTTTGTTCTCCATATTGTCCGCACTGATGCTCAGTCGCTGGAAGGATCGGCCGAGGGCCGCGTTTATTGCTCTCGCCAGCGCCGCCACCGCGGTTTGGGCGACCGTCCAGGCGGTCAGCAGCCTGGACTACCTGAACATTCCCGTCGTACTGCTGATACTCGAATCGATTCGAAATCTGGCGTGGCTGATAACTGCGAAATCGATATATCGCGACCTGGATCGGCCCATAAGCATCGAGAAAGCGATATCTAGGTATGGCGTTGTATTCCTGTTGCTGACAGCCACTCTGATTTCCTTTTATGTTTTCCGTTCCAATGACTCGATTAGCATGAAGGGAATTGTGGCCGGTGGAATTCTGCTTTCGACGCTTATCCTGATCGTCCTCGAACAAATATACAGAAACGCCCCGTTTGATTTGCAATCCGGGCTTAAATATCTCTGCGTTGGTATTGCCGGGATATATATCTACGATTTTACGATTTTTACGGTTACGGCCATCAACCTGGAAATTGATGCAGACCACTGGGCGGCGCGCGGTTTCGTTACCGCATTTTTTGCGGTTCCATTAGGTCTCGCCGCGAAGCGTTCGTTTCGGCTGTCCCTCGATACCCACATTCCCAGGCAAATCGTACTTTATTCATTTGTGGCTATTACTGCTGGTGCGTTTATCGCGTTGCTTGTAATGGGCGAGTACTACATCACGAACTACGCAGGCACCTTGGGCAGCGTGGTTCGTATCATTCTCTTTGTCGCGGCTGTTACCACGATCGTGATATTGCTGGTGTCGGAGAGTATTCGCGCCCGGGTTCGTGTCTTTGTTATGAAGACATTCTTCCAGTACAAATATGACTACCGAAAAGAATGGTTGCGATTTATCGGCACGCTTTCAGACTCGGAACTGGATAACGTAGTGAATACAGCCGCACGGGCAGTTGCACAAATCGTGAACAGTCCGGGTGGAATAGTCTGGGTGCAGGAACAGGATGGCAGGAATTATTTGCCGGCCGGCGCCTGGGAAAGCGAACTGCCAGTCATCGCGTCGGTGTCAAGTGACGATCGCCTGATCCAATTTCTGAAGCGTCGGCAATGGGTAGTTGATTTCCATGAAATGAGGTCATTCCCGGCTCGATACGAGGGTCTTGAGCTGGATACCTGGGTCACGGATCATCAGGACTGGTGGCTGGTCGTTCCATTATTTCTTGGTAATCGATTGTTTGGATTCATTATTTTGGAGCAACCAAGAATTGTTCCTGCATTGAATTTCGAGGATCACGATTTGCTGCGTACCGTCGGTCGTCACGTTGCCACTCATATCGATCAGGCCGAATCTGACCGGCGCCTTTCTGAAACCAGCCAGTTTGGTACCTACAATCGCCTTACCGCGTTCCTTATGCATGACCTGAACAACCTGATAGCTCAGCAGTCGATGGTGGTCAAGAACGCCGAAAAGTACCGACATAATCCTAAATTTGTCGACGATGCTATCGATACGATCGCGAGTTCAGTGGCGCGCATGAGGCGGCTAATGGAA
>JABIUH010000183.1 GCA_018701055.1 Woeseia sp.
GAATCAAACGAAGAGTTGGAAGCAACGCTCTCCAAAATAGATCTATTGGAAGATCGAATCAAAGTTCTTGAGCGAGTTATCACAGAAAACAGATACGATCTTAAAAGTGAGATTGATTCGTTGTGACGCAATCAACTCAAGCGTAAAGCTATACGTGAACACAAAAAAAGGCCCACCATACGGTGGGCCTTTTTTATTAGTCTATATTAGCCTTTGTCTTGCGCGTTGTAGGCCTGAACTTCTGAATTGAACTGGGCTGCGAGTCGCTCCATCTCATCGACAGCCGCATTATATTTCTTGTTCAACATGTCTTCGCGTTCTTGTTCCTGCTCTGGCTCGAGAGCGCCTAGCGCATCTCTGGCGGTTTTCTCCTCAGCGACTATGCATTCGAGATAGACCTCCATCTCTGCGACATAGGTCTTAACGCCTTTCTGACCTGTCAGCATATCTTCTTTCGTAGCAGAGTTGCCGTTCGGTACCATGACACGTGTTGGGTAGTCGCACGCGAATACTGATTGCGCAACAAATAACAGGACCAGGCTTGCGGTTAATTTTGATAGTTTTTTCATAATCCTTAGCTTTTAAAGTATGCGCCGATCGACATCGCAACGGCTGTAGGTTTCCAAATATACAAATTTGATGTGCTATTTAATCACGTAGATCGCATCTAGTGAAGTCGCGCAAGCATTGCATATAAAATCAAAGATTTAGGAGCTTTTTTCGATTTTATGCAAACAAGGTCTTGTACTTATCGGTGCCTTCCTTTTGCGCCAGTAACAACTCCAGGTAGTTGTCTGAGCTCATGGGGTTACCGAACAACATTCCTTGAACATACGTACAATTTAGTGCTTGCAGGTGCGTCAGTTGCGCGGTTGTTTCAACCCCTTCGGCGACCACATCCATCTTAAGGTCCTGGCCCATGTGGATTATGGTGCCAACAATTACTGCGTCATCAGGATTAATTGCAATATCGCGCACAAAAGATTTGTCGATTTTCAACGTACTGATCGGGAATTGTTGCAGTGCGCTTAGCGACGAATAACCTGTGCCGAAGTCATCAATGGCCAGATGCAATCCCAATGAGTAGAGCTCATTTAGAATGTTGATGGTCCGTTCCGGATTTTCCATCAGCGTTGATTCGGTTATTTCTAGTTCCAACGATGTTGGTGACACTTCGTGACCACGCAGGATCGAATTAATTCGACTAATAAAGTTCGCTTGCCGCAGTTGCTTTAGCGACAAATTGACCGATACTCGACCTGGAGATGAAACAGATCGCTGCCAGTAACGGAAATCTTCACAAACGCGATCAAGTACCCATTCACCAATATCAATAATAAGATTGGTTTCTTCGGCAATCGGGATAAAGTCAGACGGTAGAATTATGCCGCGTTCTGGCAAATCCCAGCGAACCAACGCTTCCGCCCCAAATACTTCGCCCGTCTGCAAATTGTATTTAGGCTGATAATGGACCAGCAGTTCATCGCGCTCAAAAGCGCGCTTTAGTTTGCTCTTCGTCATCAAACGATCGACCGCCGCCTCATTCATCTCCGGGGCGTAATAGGTGTGTACGTTTCCGCCGGCATTCTTGGACTGGTACAGCGCGGCATCCGCATTGCGAATAAGGTCGATCACGTTTGGCGCGTCGATAGGATACTGAGCGACCCCTATGCTTGCGGTCATAAATACTTCGTTGCCTTGCAGATTGAATGGTTCGGCTAACCCCGCGAGTATCTTATTCGCAAATTTATCCATAACCTCTCGGCCTTCGTCGCCTGCCTCGATTTGATCCAAAATAACCGCGAATTCGTCTCCAGCCAGGCGACCAATTACAGAGTCCTGAGGCAATGAGTTGCCAAGACGCTCCGCAACAGTTTCGAGGGCAATATCTCCAGCAAGATGGCCAAACGTATCGTTGATGTCTTTGAAATAATCGATATCGACGTAGAAAAGACAGACTGATCGATTGTTTTTCTTTGCTTTCGCAATTGCACGTTGCAGCAAGTGTTGAAATTGCATGCGATTCGGGACCTTCGTTAGCGCATCAATTCTCGCCAGATACCTAATACGTTGCTCTGCCTTGTGTCGCTCAGATATATTTTGAGCAGCATAGATTCTGTGACCTCGGATGTCCGAGTTTGTGTTAATTAATGAGCTCGTATAGGAAACCGGAATTTGATCACCGGTTTTCGCTATTAAAAAAGCTTCGCGCGGTACGCCAACGGCTGATCCAGGCTTAAGTGCACTGCGCTTCTTTCTATCTACAAGGAGATCGATGTGATGGCCGATCAATTCAGAATCTGAATATCCAAGCATACGCGACGTTGCTGCATTTACGCGTGTGATCTTGCCATCTTCTTCGGTGACGATAATGGCTTCGTTCATACTCGATAGCACACTATCAACGTAGTCCCGAGATATCGTTGTACGTTTGAGTTTGTTGCGCATCTCGTTAAATACAGCAGCGAGGTCGCCGAGTAAATCGCCGTGAACGACTTTTAGCGGTTCACCGTAATCGGAATCACTTAGTTTCTCCGCTTGAACCTTTAGCGCGTGAATGCGTTGAGCCTGCATTCGCGCGACTATCCAAATGACGAAACCGCAAAGTGCGAGTGTGAATATGGTGGCTGCACCAACCCACACAAAGCTTACGTTCTTGCTTTGCGTTCCGAGTTCGACGAGCTGATCTTCGAACGCCTCAGATTCAGCAATTAAAAGGTCAGTGCTGAAACTACTCGACAATTGCCCAATTTCAGCGCCGTCTTGGAGTACCGGATACCGCATGTAGAGTTGTTGATTCGACCACAGGACATATCCGTCTAGCGGTGTTTCAGCGATAGTGCCTGAAATAAGAGCAGATCCGTTAGGCCGAGTGAAGCGAAGACCAACAACGTCCACATATTCGCTGATAGCGCGCTCAAGGATTCTGCGAACGGAGACATCGTCGCGATTCTCCAACATAGAAATGTTGTCGGCAACGTCGTCAAGTCGTGCTCGTGCTCGTCGTTCAAAGTTCGCTGCGAGGCTTTCTTCATGATGTTCAACGCTGCTGGCGACAATGTCCGCCGTTAGCCAGCGATATTGTCCGTAAAAGATTGACAACATGGTCGCCGTGCTAACCAATGCCAGCGTCGACATCAATATCAAATATTTAGGTAATATCTTTCCAGCCATAATATTTATGCGAATACTGCCTAACAGGCGCGAAATTGGCGCGCTTGTCAGCAGCCAATTCTCTGCTTTATCGTCCTTATGGCAATTCGAGGTGTGGCAGCGCCAAACCTAACTCATCGCTCTCTATATACCTTGAATACGGCTGCCGTTAGTCTATCACTGTGGCTGAACGCGGGTGTGGGTAAAGTGGACCGCTGGGTAAAAAATACAATGACAAGATTTTGCAACATGGTCAAAGGCTTACAGCAGAACAGTTCAAGTCGTTTCGCGCCGATTTGTAAAGAAATGCGGCAGTGGCAAGCGGAGGCCAGAGCGTGAGCAAAACTGCGCTGATTGTGGATGATTCCAGGTCTGCCAGAGTGGTCCTGAAAAAGATGCTGCTGACACACGAGCTTATCGTTGATACCGCCGAATCTGCAGAAGCCGCGTTGATTTATCTCAATGACAATCGTCCAGACGTCATTTTCATGGATCATCTCATGCCCGGCATGGATGGATTCGAAGCAGTTTCGGCGATTAAGAACAATCCGCACACTGCCACCATTCCGATCATGATGTATACCTCGCAGGAAGGTGAGTTGTATGTCGGGCAGGCGCGCGCGCTCGGTGCCGTCGGCGTTTTACCAAAACATGTTGAACCCGTCGAGGTTTCAAAAGTGCTGCAATCGCTGCGCGTAATCGGCAGCGGCCCCGTCGGCGATAGCACTTCCGAGTCATCGTCGGGTGACAAAGAAATTAGCGGTGAATTTCCTGGCCTTGAAACGCTCGATCATGATCTACGGTTTCTCATTCAAGATTTATTTGATCAACAGCGTGCGGTTTTACGAAGAGATTTACTGGATAGTTATGAAACCATTGCGGCGCGCGTGGTCGACGAAATTAGGCCTGCAGAAATTGACGAAGCAGACGAGGCAGGCGCAATCGACAATAACGAACCTTCGGCATGGCTGCGGGCCGCGATGGCCATTTTGGTCATTGTTTCGATGATTCTTGCGTGGTTGTACTGGCAACGTGAGCAAAGTTGGCAAGCAATGCAAGAACAAAACACTGCGCTGGCGAGCGAGCTCTCCGAGCAACGCACCGCAGACGTCAACAGTAATTTGGAATCCAGAAGACGCTTGGACAATTATCAGGATAGGGTCGACGCAATGTTTACGATCGCATTGCACAATCTCGAGTGGGGCGCTAATCAGGGGCTAACTTACAAATTCGAAGAACTCGCGTTGAGTGATGTACGCCTTGCCGTGTTGATGCAACTCGAAGACAGACTTGAGATGCTGGGGTTCTCAGGAGTCGTTCGTATTGAAACGAACGTAGGGGATTTTTGCATGAACAGATCAGGGTCCGCCGGCTTCGAATTGGCGCTGGCGCAAGTCAGCGCCTCCAATTGCGATCAGATTGGCGTCAGTAATGGTGAAGCGTACGAATTGGGACTGCGTCAATCGATCGAATTCGCTAACTTTGTGCGGCTATCGAATGAACGATCGTCCGGTCGCATTCAATATGAAACTGTCTCACTTGGTAATGCTGCGCCGGTTATGGACTACCCGGTTAATACGGCGAGCGTCACTGCGGGCGCATGGAATGAAATAGCAAGAAATAACAACCGAGTCGAACTCTCGCTGTATCCTGATTAATCAGAGGATTTAGTCACGATAGTCCGATTGGCGTTTTTCGATGAATCTGTGTGGATTATTGTTGCCAGTTATTTTCATGATGCCCTCGACAATCGCACCTTCCGCAACTGCAATAGCATCACCCGTTATCGTACCGATAATCTTCGCAGTATTAATGATTTCGACCTGACCAACGGCAATGATATCGCCGTCAACTATGCCGGCAACAATGACAGTGTTTGCCTTTACCACGCCCTTGCAATAGCCGCTCTTGGCCACGGTGATTGAACCGTCAATATCACACTCGCCTTCAATCTCACCATTGATCATGTAATTGCCGCGTCCAGTGACCAGGCCTTCAATTTTGCAACCCTCGCTGACCAATGTGCCAGGTCCGGCAGCGATATCGCGCAATCTGCGATTGTTCTTGTCACTCATCGACAAAGATCTCCTTGGCCTTAGTTCGGTTAGCTATTGCGAGGCATGATACTCCCTCGTTGGCGAGAATTTTGTGACCTAGTCGAATCTGGCGAACGACTATTTACCGCGATGCCTGTATCCGGCAGCTTCAATGTTTGTGAGTCGCCCTCCCTCAAAGCGGATTCGGTGCATGAGTTTGCGAGGCCCGAAATTGAACAGCATTTCCGTGACGGCTGACTCCTGATGGTAGCCACCGTAGCTTCTATGTGTCGAGCGAAATCCGCCAATGCCTGCTGGACGCCGAACAATGTAGGGGCGCAATATGAACCCCAATTGGCGTTCCGAATGGGGTTTCCCGCACAATTTGACGACTTGCACGCCCGTCATGCCTTCCTGAACGATCCGGCTACCGCAGCGCAATGCCCGAGCATCGGCAGTTATCGACAAGCCACAAATAAACACGATAGATGGAATTGCTTTTTACATTGATGGTCTAGGAGGAGTTGCGATGTCCGGATTAGACGGTATAGCGAATGCGGCTTGGCCATTGGCATTTCAACAGGGGCAATAATCACGCGTTGGCAGCATCGAATCGCCTCTGTATAGTCGCCAATTGCCTTTAAGTAGGCCCAATTATTCTGCCTTCGGAGAACACGGTTTGAGTCGGGAAGTAAGAAGCCGAATCGAGAAACTGATCGCCCACGGCCCCACCGATTTGTTTGCGGGCGGACGAAAGGGCATTGAAAAAGAGTCACTGCGCGTACGCACTGACGGGCACCTGTCTGAATCGCCCCATCCGCTTGCGTTGGGTTCAGCGATGACCAACCAGTTCATAACGACTGACTTTTCCGAAGCGCTGCTTGAATTCGTGACCCCGGCATACGCCAGCACCTGGGAAACGTTGCGCGTGCTGTGCGAAATTCACCAATTCAGCTACGACCGAATGCAAAATGAGTTGCTATGGGTTGCAAGCATGCCGTGTGTCGTTGGAGACGACAATGATATTCCACTAGCGCAATACGGAAGCTCTAATGTTGGCAAGATGAAAACCGTATATCGCAATGGGCTCGGCCATCGCTACGGACGGCGTATGCAAACTATTGCGGGCGTGCATTTTAACTACTCTTTGCCCGATGCGTTCTGGCCCCATTTTCATGCGATAGAAAATTCGCAGTTGGCGGCAGACGATTTTCGTTCGGAGTCCTACATGGGCTTGGTGCGAAATTTTCACCGCATGGGCTGGCTCATCTTGTATCTATTCGGTGCGTCACCAGCGCTGTGCAAGTCGTTCATAGCGGGGTCCGAAACGGATTTGCAGGAGTTCAATGAGAGCACTCTGTACGAACCTTTCGGAACTTCGCTGCGTATGAGTGACTTGGGCTACAGCAACAGCACGCAGGCTGGACTCAATATTTCTGTCAACTCGGTCGATGCATACATTGATGACTTGAGTTGTGCGATCTGCACGCCTGAAGAGGCGTATCAAAAAATCGGCGTCAAGGTGGACGGTGCTTATCGCCAGCTGAGTGCCAACCAACTCCAGATTGAAAACGAGTACTACAGTGCCGTTAGGCCAAAGCGAGTAGCACGTTCTGGAGAACGCCCGACGGCTGCTCTTCGTCGTGGCGGAGTTGAGTACGTCGAAATTCGATCGTTGGACATCAACCCGTTCGATCCGGTTGGTATCAATCAAAATGCGATGCGTTTCGTTGAGGCGTTTCTAATTTATTGCTTGTTACACGATAGTCCGCCGCTGGATGAGAAAGCAGCGATGGAAGCGTCGCGAAATCACAGTTTGACGGCTAAGCACGGTAGAGATCCGGAACTTCACTTGCATCGTGATGGCAAGAAAGTTGGATTCACTGATTGGGCTCGCGAAATCGTAGGCGATGTGCGTTCTATAGCGGAACTGATCGACGCAGGTGAGGGCGGCGGTTCGTATACAGAAGCTGTTAATACTCAGGCACAGCTAATCGAAGACCCCGATGCGACCCCGTCGGCCAGGGTATTGGAAGAGCTCCGTGAGACAGGAGCCGGCTTTTACCATTTTGCAATGGAACGAGCCCTTGGACACAAAGATTATTTTCTGGATCTGGAGCCGCTCAGCGGTGATCGTCTGGCGATTTATGCAGATGAAGCAAAAAGTTCGATTGAGCGTCAACAAAGTATTGAGGCGGCCGACGAAATCAGCTTCGACGAATACCTTGAGCAATACTTTTCAGAAGATGGTTGTCGCTAAGCACCAACGAAGGGCAGCGCTTCCCCATGCTCATACGCAAAATCGCGATGTAGTTTTTGCAACCGCTTGGTTAACTCACCCGGTGTCCCGTCAGCAATCGTTCTGCCGTCTGCTTCAAGTATCGGCGTCAGTTCGCCCATCGTCCCTGTTGTAAACGCTTCGTCAGCGCTATAAAGCTCTGTCAATGACAAGTTTTTCTCGATGGCTGGAATCGATTCTTGTGCAGCGATGTCCAATATCATGCGACGGGTTAGTCCGGGCAAACAGGCGTCCGCAAAAGGCGTTTGCAGCGAGTCGTCTCTAACAATAAATATATTGGTGTCATTCGTTTCAGAAATGAAGCCATGCACATCCAACATAACCGCACTATCTACCCCAGCAACATTTGCATCTATCGACGCCAGAATATTGTTGAGCAGGTTATTGTGATGAATCTTTGAGTCGAGGCATTGAGGCGTATTCCGTCTTGTCGCTGAAGAAACGACCCGGATACCAGCGTCTGAATAGACGGGCGGTTTCCATTCTGCTAACACGATAAGTGTGCAGCCGGATTGGTTGAGTCGTGGATTCATGCCTGAAGTAATCTTCTCGCCACGGGTCAAGGTCAATCGGATATGCGCGTCGTTCGACATGCCGTTTGCTTCAAGGGTGCTGAATATCGCCTTACGTATATCAGCAGAACTAGGCACATTTTCGAAGGCAAGCGCCTTTGCAGAATTCTGCATACGTTGCAGATGATCATCGAGCGCGGCGATTCGTCCTCGGTAAACACGCAGTCCCTCCCACACCGCATCGCCACCTTGAACGGCGCTGTCAAAAACAGATATGCGCGCATCGTCGCGCGCAACGAGCTTGCCACTTACATGAACGATGATTTCACTATTACGTGGGTCAGGAGTTTGCACGTTTAATCCTATTATTGAGTTGATTGGATTGCGTGAGAAAAAAGCTTCTCGTACCAGGGGCTGCACTCTGCCAGCAGTTTATCAAGGTGTGAAGGGAATTCTGTCTTGCCAACGTAGGGCGCAAACCCCGTGCTTTTATGTACAGCGTGATACCAGTGCTTCGCCCAGATTCCGTCTTCATCTCGTGGCCCAGCCTTCCAGCTCAGCATTCTGTCGCTATAGGCGATGCCGAGTTGGTCACAAAGGCCTTTCAATATTTGTGGCGGATTCAGTAATAGCTCGCGCGAATCGATAATGGCAGGGTTTTGGCCATTGTTCCTCAATTGCTCGAATAGCTCCCATTGCATTTTTAGCCCGGTATCCATGAGGCGCGCATCCGGGAACTGGATGGTGAGTGATGGAAGCATTTGGCGTGGATCTCGAATCAGAAAGATGTTCTCGGTCCCATCTAGAAAGCGCTCGTCTAGATTAATCAAGTGATGGGCCATTTGCTTTATGAAAAGAACACCGGTGTTGGAAGGCGGATTGTCGAGGAGTGTTCTCATTACCTCGTTACCGTCGCAATTGACTGTTTGCAATAATTCGTCACGACCGGGGTGGCGCGTGCCGGTAACACGCAAAAAGTGCCCATACAGTGGTTCATCCACGACGTGTGTATCCGAACGCTCGGCGAAGCTGTACATCAAAGCAGTCGATACATTTCTAGGGCCAGACCACAGGTTGATAGTAAGCATTGATCACGGAGCCTAATCGGCGGAAGGAACAGGACGAGAATTGTACGCAAATGATAGACGTCCGGGGAGGCATTCCTGTCGCCACGCTTGCACCTAAACTGTGACGCGATGGGCTCATCGGGCGGAAATTTGTGCGCTAGGTCACAATTCATTCGCGAAAAAGTGAGGGGGGACGGCAACTTAACTAGACTTGCGGTTACTCGGACCGGAATTCGGTTCTGGTTTCTGCTGTTTTGGGTGAATCGATTGTTCAAGACCTTTGTATTTGGAATCATATTGGGCCTATTTGGTACCGGGGCGCTCGCGTATTTCGCGCCAGTGATTGATATCCATCGTGAACGATCGTTAATCGAGGTACAGCCCAACGGCGGTAATGTTGAGGAATATCGTATCAATCTGCCGCGCGATCGAATTATGGTTGGACTGGCGGGGTCTAAGGAAAGTCTTCCTGCTGGGCTCGATTGGCCGGGTGCAGATCGTTTGGGTGACACGCAAGCCGAGATATTCAAGGTTCGGAATCGTGATAATGCTGTCATCGGTGTAGCCAGTCGGCTGGCCAGTTCTGCTGATTCGACCGGCTCCTTCATCGAGTGGGCGCTACACTTTCCGGCACGTGGAACGTTGTACACGCAGATGGCGCTGGCACATTCACCAGAGGGTTTTCGCACTGGTGTGATGCGTGCCGGCACTCGAGATTTCCTCGACCTTTCCGGGACGATGAGAGAGCGTTTCGTCGCAGGCAAGGATGGCGATAGTGACGCGCAAGGGCATATTGAGTTGCAGGCAATATTGGTCGCCCCATTGGGAGATGTCGAATGAAATATCTGATTTCCCTGCTGGTCGGTACATTGCTTGGCGCAACGCTTTTCTTGCTGGGTCTTTACTACAATCCGTTTGTGGGTCAGGCGTCAGTATCGCCGTTGGCCGTATCTGACACGCCCGTCATTGACCTGATTTATTCGGCCGTTCCCGGCGAGAGTATTCTCTACACAAACAACGGCGAATCGACCATCGCCCCATTTCCTGACAGAGTCGGTGAGCTTTGGGAGCCGGCGATCGTCGATACCTCTGCCTGGGTAACGGATCTACAGAGTAGCCGTGGCGAATGGGTGGGAATAGGAATTAAATTTTCTTCACCATCAGAGCAAACTCGAATTGTTCACGGTGAGGCGATGGCCAACAGTGTTTGGCACATTTACCTGCCTGAAAAGGGCACGTTTCTCATTGATCAAACGGAAAACTACTGGGCATATTTGCGCGACGTCGTAATTCCTGCCTACTGGAGTTCCAGTGATAACTGGCGTGGTACTTACCACAGCATCATGACCAACGGCCCCGGATCTTTGGGTACTGCCAGGTTGACCGGTGGCAGTGGCATGTATGCAGATAGCATCAGCGAGGCTGTCGAGTCACGTACCGCGCGCGGCTACTCTTCCACTGTCGGCCCGATATCGATGAGCGGCAGTTTGAGCGTGGCGATTTCCAATACTGAAGTGGTCAATGCCGAATAAAGCTCGCTAATTCGCCATGTCTTTCAGCTCGATTTGCACATCTTCGAGCCGCTTCGGATCAACCACAACACGCGCCGCGATCAGCGCTTTCGCCTGAATGAAATCTTTCGGCCTGTTAATCGCATCGATGGCGATTAGTCGGCCTTCGGATAGGTACAAGCAAGAGAATTTACTGCCCGCGATATCCCCTCGTATGACTGTTTGGTCGTATCCAGCGGACAAACCCGCGATCTGTAATTTGAGATCAAACTGATCGGACCAAAACCACGGTACTTGGGAATAGGTGAGTTCCTCGCCGCAAATATTCGTCGCCGCGGTTTTCGCTTGTTCAAGCGCGTTGTGTACTGATTCCAGACGTAGATCAAAGCCCAGAACGGCATTCGGATGCCACGTACAGTCGCCGACGGCGTAGATGTTCTCGTCACTGGTCCGACATCGATTGTCGACGACGATGCCGTTGCCTACTTCGAGCCCGGCTTCTTCCGCTAACTCTATGTTCGGCTCGATTCCGATGCCGACAATCACAATATCTGCAGGAAGCTGCTGCCCGGAGGACAGTGCTACGCCGTCCACCCGGTTCGTGCCAGTGAGCCGGTCGATACTGGCCGACAACTCCAACGCAACACCATGTGCACTATGTATTTCCTGATAAAAGTGCGATACCTCTTTCGACACAACACGACTCATCACTCGATCCGCCATTTCGACGACCGTTACCGAATGGCCAAGCTGTGCGGCAACTGCTGCCACCTCTAAACCTATGTATCCGGCGCCGATGATCGCGATTCGACTATTGGTTGTCAGGCTTGCGCGAATTGCGTTTACATCGTCAATGTTGCGCAGGTAGTGAACGCCAGGAAGGTCGCTTCCCGGTAGAGCGATTTTCCGCGGACGGCTGCCAGTTGCGATGATGAGTTTGTCGTAGTGGAACGACTGCCCCGAAACACTATGCACGGTGCGAGACGCCGGATCGATCGATGTGACTTCAGTTTCGAGCTGCACGTCGACGTTGAGATCAGCATAAAAACTCGGAGGTTTGACGTACAACCGATCTGCCGGCAGCTCACCCGCCAAATACTTCTTGGACAATGGTGGACGTTGATACGGGTACCAGGCCTCATCACCCAACAGAGTGATATTCCCGGCAAATTTCTTCTGCCGCAGCGTTGCTACAACCTGTCCGGCAGCATGGCCGGCACCGATGATGACGATCGTTTCCATGCCTAGCTCGAATTATTCATGAAATGGCCGCGCCCTTGCATGAGCATTGATTGCACACAGAATTTTCTTTCCTCGGCATCTTTCCTCAGACATACACCCAGTATTCCGCGCGGGCAGAAAGTCCTGTGTGCAATCAATGCGCTGCGCAATCATCACGTCCACCCATGAATAGTCCGGGCTGGGATTCTACGTGCTGCGACACAGCAGATACAGCACCCTTATTTTTCTGCGCCACACCCGTTATCCTTCGGGCTTAAATTCAATGCTGGAACGCACAATGAAAGTAAACGCAATACGCATGCACCAATATGGTGGGCCGGACGTTCTTCAATTCGATGAAATCGATTTAGCACCGCCTGCGGAGGGTGAAGCGCAAATTCGACATACGGCTATCGGTCTGAATTACATTGATACCTATCACCGGACTGGGTTGTATCCAATGGCGCTACCAGCAGGACTTGGCAGCGAAGCTGCTGGCGTGGTTGAGGCGGTTGGTCCAGGTGTTACCGAGGTCAAGCCGGGTGACCGCGTTGTCTATACCGGTAGACCGGCAGATGCGTATTCGGAGAGGCGAAACTTTCCTGCATGGCAATGCGTGCAAATCCCGGACGGTATCGAGGACGACCAGGCTGCGGCCATTCTTTTGAAAGGCCTTACCGCGTGGTACTTGTTAAAACGCAGTTATCGGGTCCAGGCCGGCGACTCGGTACTGTTGTACGCAGCCGCGGGGGGTGTTGGATCATTAGCAAGTCAGTGGGCAAAGTCGCTTGGCGCCACCGTCATTGGTGTTGTTAGCACCGCCGCTAAAGCGGCGCTCGCGCGTGCAAACGGTTGCGCGCACATAATTATGGCTGACGATGCGGATGTGGCTGGACGCGTTCGAGAACTGACGGACGGAGAAGGCGTGGCGGCAGTTTACGATTCAGTCGGCAAAGACTCGTTCATCGCGTCACTCGATTCGCTAAGGCCGCATGGGGTAATGGTTACATTTGGCAATGCGACCGGTCCTGTCGATCCGATAGCGCCTGTCGAACTTGCCAAGAGGGGCTCCTTATTTCTAACTCGACCCATTTTGTTTGATTTTATTGGAACGCGCGAAAGTCTTCTGGAAGCCGCCGCTGAATTATTTGCTGTCGTTGCAAGTGGCACCGTAAAAATAAGCATTAATCAGCGTTATGCGCTTAAAGACGCACAGCAGGCCCACATCGATTTGGAAGCACGGAAGACGACGGGATCGACTGTTCTGGTGCCGTAACTGTCTTTTGCGCTAACGCACCGCGGGTGACAAGGGCCACAGGATGGGCAATAGAAACATGACTGTAATAAAGACAACGATGGTTAAAGGTACGCCAACTTTAATGTAGTCAATGAACCGGTAGCCGCCTGGGCCCATGACAAGAATGTTGGCGGGATGGGATATCGGGCTGGTGAAGCTCGCCGATGCGGCCATCGCCACGGCCATCATTGCGGGCTCTGGCGCTAGCCCCATCTCAGCCATTGCTGACAGCACAATCGGCGACATGAGTACCACCAATGCTGCGGTTGGAATAATCATCGTTGCCATTGCGGTCAGCACGTAAAGGCCTGCAATGACTGGCCACGGGCCAGCGTCACCAAGCAACACCATCACCTGGTTCGCGAGATACGCAGCAGCGCCGGATTGTTGCATCGCTGCTCCGAGTGGCAACATTCCTGCAATGAGGAAGATTGCGCGCCAATCTATCGCCCGGTACGCCTGCTCCATGGTCAAACAGCCGGTGAGCACCATGATCGTTCCGCCGACCACCGCCGCAACAGAAATCGGCGCGTATCCGGCCATGACACTCAACACGACAGAAAGCATGATAAATGCTGCCAACGGCGCGCGCTGGGTGTCGGGGGGTTCCTGGCCGAGTGGTGTCAAAATCAGAAAATCGGAATCGTCAGTCAACAGTTGCAAGCGATCGCGTGGCCCGAGCATTAGAAGCGCATCACCAAGTTGCAGGCGTTCTTCGGCGAGATCTTCGCCAATCGGGCCGCCTTCACGCCATATTCCGGCAAGCTCGATGCCGTAGCGTTCTCTGAAATTGAGTTCGCCGACTGTTCGACCTGCCAGACCTGAACGCGGATCTAGCGTCGCATCCATCAACGTCAAACGCTCGGACTCCAGTGAGCCGAGATTCGCGGTAACTTTGGTTTCTACATCAAGTTCCTGTAAGCCACGAAGTACGTCCAGATCTTCATGCTGGCCCTCAATTAACAGGAGATCCCCACCTTCCAGGACCTCGTCGCCACGTGGCATTACTTTGAGATTGCCATCCCTGAATACGGCGACTACACGAAAATCAAAAACGTCTGCGAGTCGGCTCTTTTCTAGCGTCGCTTCGGCCAGGCCACTGAATTTCGGTAGTCGAACCACGAACATGCGTTCGTCCGTGTTGTACTGATCGCTTAGTTGGTCTTCGGTCAGTTGCCGGACCTCGCTGAAGTCTGCGAATTTGTCTAATCCGGCGATTTCTTTAGTTTCCCCTTGCACGAGAATTCGATCACCGGCGCGCAAAGGCACGTAGGCGAGATTGGTGAGGCGGTAATTGTTGCGTCGATGGACGCCGACAACGCTGATGTTGAATCGGGTACGAAAGCCTGCATGCCGAATAAGCTCGCCGACCAACGGTGAGCCATCAGCCAGATCAACCTCGGCGTATGCGATCTTCGCGGCAACCATGGATTTCAGGACCGGTGCTTCACGCTCGATGACCAAATCACTCCAGCGTTGCAATTCCTTAAACTGATCGACTCGGCCCTGCACCAGAATTCCGTCGCCGCCACGGATCACCGTTTGCCGACCTGGCAGTGCCTCGCTGCGGCCGTACCGAGTGAGCGCCAGAATGATCAATCCGGTCGATGAACCGATACGCGTTTGGCTGAGCGTCTTGCCGACCAGAATGGATTCCATCGGCACCCGAAGCATGAACGTCCGTTCTTGTAATTTGTAGCGGCTCCGCAAACTGCGCTGAGACTGGTGTCGGCCACGAACAGACTTGCTAACAGGCAACAAGTATCGTCCCACGAATGCGACGAATATCACGCCAATGATCATGACGGCGGCGCCCAATGGGGTGAAATCAAACAATCCGAACGGTTCATAACCGTTTAAGACCATGATCTCGCTGATCAATAGATTCGGCGGCGTGCCGATCATTGTCGTCAGTCCGCCCAATAGTGTTGCGTAGGCGAGGGGCATGAGCAGGCGAGAGGGCGGAATGCGGGTACGCCGTGCGACTTCAACGACCACGGGCAACATCAGGGCAGCGACGCCGATATTGTTCATGAACGCCGATAAAACAGCTGCCGTGATCATGATGACAATGATCATGGAGATTTCGCGGGTACCGGCAAGGCGCATGACCTGTCGGCCGATGATATCGGCAATACCGGTTCGGGTAAGCCCTTCGCTCAAGATGAACATTGCCCACACGGTGATGACCGCGCTGTTGGAAAAGCCGGCGAATGCTTCATTTGTTGTGACCAGACCTGAAACCGCGAGCGCGGAGAGTACCAGGAGGGCCACCAAATCCATTCGAATCACTTCGCTAACAAAAAGTACTAGCGATATGGCAAGAATGCCAAGGACGAGAGCGATCTCAAATGTCATTAGCCGTTGTGGCCTGTACTACGAGGAAGTCATGATTGAGAATGTAGTGCTTTATACACGACCCTAAAGAGTTGAGCCATCATCATGTGCTATCAATTCCCCGGCGGCAAATGACCGCGTCTCAAAAATACGAACCGCAAGCGTTCAGTCGCTCCGCCCGGACGGAAATTAGAGGTGTAAATTACCACGTTCTGGAGTGGGGAAACTCTGAGCAGCCACTGTTATTCATGTTACATGGATGGGGAGATTGTGGCGCATCGTTTCAATTTGTTGTCGATGAGCTGCAAAAAGACTGGTTTGTGGTGGCGCCAGACTGGCGTGGATTCGGTCGATCGCGCATTCGCTGCACGTCATATTGGTTTCCCGACTACGTGGCGGATCTTCATGTACTGCTCGCACATTATCAGTCAGATAAGCCCGTGCATCTGCTTGGCCACAGCATGGGTGCCAACATCGCCGGACTTTATGCCGGAATCTTCCCGGACCGCGTCGCATCATTCGTCAATGTAGAAGGTTTTGGGCTGGTC
>JABIUH010000471.1 GCA_018701055.1 Woeseia sp.
CCGCTATGATTAGTGGTGAAGCTGCGCGACTAGGCATCGAACAAAGGGAGATCGATCCAGACGAAATTATCGAGCGCTGCATCTACGGGTTAATCGTGGAAGGTGCACGCATTTTAGAGGAGGGGATCGCCACCCGCTCCAGCGATATCGATGTGGTCTGGATGAATGGCTACGGCTTTCCCGCATACCGTGGTGGACCCATGCATTACGCAGACTCGATCGGTCTCGATAAGGTTTATGCAACAGTATGCAAGCTTCAGGAAAGATTCGGTGCGACGTTTTGGGAACCGCCGAAATTGCTCAAAGAATTGGCTGAATCGGGACGGAAATTTTCAGACGTGGGGATTACTGATTTGTAATCAGATTCCACCCCAAGAATCAACGCGGCGTTCACTCCGAAGTTCCCTCGAAACTCCTATATAATAAGGGTAATGTCTGTTCGTATCCGTCCGTTGCTGTTAGACGGTATCCGGCGTAAACCGCTACCCATAGGCTGCTTGGGTAGCAGAATTAAAGAAGAAGCTCGCAGATAGCGTCGTAAAGTTCCTGAAAACCCAGAGAACCGTTACGAGGTTTGGGATAGCTCCGCCCCCGGCTTCGGCGTGCCGGAAGAAAACTGGAGATCAGCTCAGCCACAGGATGATCCGTGGACTTTGTGAGGCACGTCAGGAACTAAGTTACGGTTCACTTCCTTTTCTGATCGACGGGTCTTCTGAGACTTTCAGAAACTCACGGAAAGTCAATGCAAGCCCCGTTATCATAAGAGCGAATACGGCAAAAGCAAAGCCGAGTATAACCGAGGTACTCATTGTCTATTCCCGATCATTCCCATCAACTTGAAGTAGATGCCAAAGCACAATATCGAAGGCACCCATAAAGCTGTGAAGATGCCTTCGTCGCGATTCCCCGTGAACCATAAGTACCCGGACAATGCGAACGAGATCGCCACTGCCAACAAGATAAATCTGTCTGAGTTCTTAATCATTTGTTTGACTCCTTTTCTAGTCTAAAGCAGGCAATTGCAGCAATGATACAGCTTGCCACAGCTACGCTGGCAAGAGTTCGTTCTCCGGAACTACCGCCAATAGAGAGGTGGTTTGTTGGCAATAGGCCGAGCATCCCAGCCACCAACCAGACCAGTGATGGAACGAGAAACATTATACTGATAATAACAGCTGCACGGGCTATTCGCATTAGAAGCTAATCACTCCCAAACTCATTTTAGAGAACGTAGTATGAGCAATCTAGATTCATATTTCATTCAATATGAATTGAATACGATGGTGCATATATCGCGGACAACTGCTAGTTCCACTCAAACCCGACAGCTTCAAGTTGTGCGATGTGCTCATCGATTAGCTTTCCGTTATTTATTCGCGTTCGTTGTGTGCTGCACTAGGCGCCCAGTATTGGGTTCTGCTTATACTTTTGCTGCACATTGCAGTGGCCGTGTTCTTACTCAAACGCGATCAACTTATCATACTTTCGTTTCACAGGATCATATATGGGTCAAAGTCGAAGTTAATAGCCTCTAGTATTGCGACCTGCTCTTTGCTCAATTGACCTTTCTTCTTGCGCTTTCGCATTTCACTGATCCATATGCTCAGTTGTGGATTTGGCTCAAAATCTCTTGGCACATTGCAGTGGTTGTGCTCTTCTTTGAAAGCGACCAAAGCAAGGAGCATTTCGTTCCACTGACTCACATATCGGTCGAAGTTGAAGTTGGTAGCTTTAAGTAACGCGACCTGCTCGTTGCTTAGCTGACCCTTCTTTTTTCGCTTTCGCTGCACCAGGTACCCAATTGCGGATTCAATGCGAACTTTTTTGAGCTACAGCCGACGAAGTAATCCAGTTCAGCCCAGATTTTGCAGTTATTTTCCTCTGAATCTGTCATTGATATTCAAGGCTGCTTACGGATCAAATGCTCAACCGCCATGTCGATTTCGGACATCGTGTTGTAAAAATGCGGCGCGAATCTAAGCTTGTTCTCTCTTCGTGAATGTATGATTCCGGCCTCGCTGAGACGTTTGGATGTTGCCAAAGAATCAGGTACTGCAACCGTTACTATGGCGGCACGTTTTGATGGGGAAGCAGGGGTAATGATTGAGGTGGATTCGCAATGTGCGAGGCCATTTATCAGTCTATCGCTGAGTTGCTGGCAACGAACTTCAATTGCATTTAAGCCGAGTTCCAACAATAGTTCCAGACTGCTCCCCATAGCGATCAAGTCCTGGACAGCAAGTGTCATGACTTCGAACCGCCTAGCATCGGAATAAAATGTCAGATCATATCTGAGTAACTGTTCGTACTTCTCCGAGGCTGGGCCGACCATCCACCCCACCACAGGCGGTTCCAACGTGGTAATGAGATCTTTTCTTACGTAAAGAAATCCCGTGCCCCATGGGGAAAGCAACCATTTATAACCGCCCACCGAAATAATATCGGCATGACAAGTCTTTATGTCGAGAGCGGAACAGCCAATCCCCTGCATCGCGTCCACGACAAGGAATATTCCGCGGTCCTTACAGGCTTTGCCCAGACGCGCCAAATCAATGCGTTGCCCTGTTGCAAATGAAACCCATGACACAGCAACCGCTTTGACATTGGGTGCGTTCAAGGTGTTGATCAACGCGTCTTCATCCAGAAGCCCGTTTTTTGCGGCTAGCGTTTTGACGTGAAACCCTTTTTGTTCTGCAGCAGATCGCCAGCCATAAACAATCGAGGGAAATTCATGCTCTGATATCAGCACTACATCGTCGGGCGCGAGGGGCAGCGCATTCGCTGCAAGACTAAGTCCATAAGACGTATTGGTTGTAAGTGCAATCTCACTGGCATCAGCACCAATCAGTTTCGCACATTGATTACGCACTTTTTCTAATGCAGGGAATATGTGCTCGCGATCCGAAATCGTCCATGGTTTGGTGCGATGAGTGGCCCATGTGTTGAGCGTTTTAACCGCCCGCGCAGGCAATGGGCCCGTGCCTGCGTTGTTAAGATAAGTGACTCCGCTTCCAGCGATTTCCGAAAACTCTTCTTCGCGTATTTTTGCGATGTCTCTGGCAGAGATCGTCATGTATTTCTGATTTCCCATTTATGCCCAAGATGAGCCTGACCAACGAAGTGTGCGCGCAACTGGAAACCGACGGCGTTAAGCCATTAATCCCGCCGCTAAATACAGCAATATCGTCGCTGCCCCAACTACCAACGCATAAGGCATCTGTGTGCGGACATGATCCATATGATCGCATCCAGACGCTATTGAGGCGATGATGGTTGTATCCGAGATCGGCGAACAATGATCGCCAAACACCCCGCCGCCCATGATCGCAGCGATGATGAGAGGCAGCGGCAGATCTGCCCCCATCGCCATTGGGATCGCAATCGGGACAAGAATTCCATAGGTACCCCAACTCGTTCCCGTGGTGAAGCTAGTAATACCGGCGACAACGAACAGAATGGCTGGGATCATAAACGGCGCAGGAATAGTTTCGGCTACGCCTGTGAGAAACATACTGGTACCGAGTTCTCTCAAACTATCGCCCAAGGCCAAAGCCAATAAAATAACGACGACAGCGGGGAGTAGATCGCCCATGCCTTTAAAGCCAGCCTCAATGCCTTTGCCCTTGGCTCGGCCTGAAGCCATTAAGAACAGAAATGCGGCGGCTGTGGCAAGGACGGCCGCCCAGAGAATAGATTGCGATCCTGCCCCCTTGGTGATGTCTCCATTCCCGGTCCACACCATGAATCCAAGCGCACCGCCGATCAGAATAAGAAGCGGAATACCCATATAAAGTGCGCGACTTGGGCGTTCGGCTGACTCGTTTTCTAACATCCCAACCGCCATGTTTTCTGGCGGCGCCCAGTTAGCATCTGCCTTGGCCAGTGGTCCAAAGGTTCGCCCTATCATGATGGTCGCAAACACAACGACAAGGGTGATGAGAGGATAGAAATTAAGCATTAGGGTCTGGAACAGCACCTTGAATTCATTCTCGACGCCATTGCTGGCCATCAGCCCGGCAATATAGGCCCCCCAGCCATTGAATAAGATCAATACGCTGATCGGAGCGCACGTCGAATCAATAATATAGGCCAATCTCTCCCGACTGACTTTGAGGCGATCAAATAAAGGGCGTCCCAGAACACCGCTGGCAAGCAGACTCACATTGGTCTCGACGAAAATCAACAAGCCGGAAATTGCGCTGACCAGACCTGCTCTACGGGGCGTAGAAGCGAGGCCGGTGCCGTGCAGTTTTTCGACCATGGCCGAGATTCCGCCAGAGCGTTGCATAAAAGCGATCAGGGCTCCGATAATAAGGCAGAACATCAGGATGCGTGTATTCCCGGGTGAGCTGAATACACCGGCTGCCCGGTCAATGCTGCCAAGGGCACCTATGACTGGGTTGAATTGCGCGATCAGCGTTTCACTCAACCAGATGGCCAGACCCAAAGCCCAGTAGACATTTCGCGTCCAAACCGCGACGACAATTGCAGCAGCAGGTGGAAGGATGGTTAACCAATCCATGTGATTTCCTGATTTAGCACACCTGGAGAAGTGATCTTCGTTGTTTTTGCGGCCTTTGCGGTGCGCATTAGAAGCATAAGATTGCCACTCTAAATATCTTCGACATCAGTATCGGAAAGTCCTGCTTTCGATAATCCATCGGCGATCGACAGTAGCATACAGACATCTTTCATGCCGTCTCCACCCCAATCTCTGCGCTAGCAATGACGAACCAGTAGTTTTCACGCGGCCTCGGCTGTTACACGATGTTCAAAACACATAATTTCGATTTTTCGAACATCCGATTTTGGTGACTGCCGTCTTTCCCGGCGCGTGAGAATTTGAGACTACGACCATCGGTTACCGAATCAGGAATTATAGCCGGCCGTCTATGCAATCAGAGGTTCCCTGGCTCGTTCGAATCGGAATTACGTCTGGTGAGGTGCCACAGGTCATCGTTAAGGTCTGCTCGATTTTCTTTTTGAAGTTTCAACAGGTGCGCATGTAGAGAACGTCGTGCCAAACGATGCAGCCCGACAGAAACGTCGTCATAAACAAAGGTTACAAGTTGATTGACTGACAAGTCCGGGTGTTCCGCCAGGCAGGTCACGAGCTTCGATTCACGCTTGAGTCGATGGTTGATAAGCCAGTCAACGGCATCCATTGGATTATCCATAACGTGCCCATGTCCCGGTGCCAATGCTTTCAAAGTCAGAGATTTCAGTTTTTCAAGCGACTCGAGATAATCTTTCATGTCTCCATCAGGCGGGTCGATCACGACTGTCGAGCCATTCATGATGTGATCACCGGTAAATAGCCAGCTCAGGGCTTTGTGGCGATAGCAAACGTGATTCGATGCATGCCCCGGTGTATGCACCGCTTGCAAACAAAACTCATCACTACTTAATTCATCGCCGTCGGCAAGTATCCGGTCCGGAACGAAAGTCTGGTCTTGTAGCTTTCCCTGGGGTGGCGGTTGACCAAGCAGTTCGGCGCCGGTTCTTGCGGCGAGTTTTGCCGCTGCTGGAGAGTGATCCGGGTGTGTGTGCGTGACCAGTATCCAGCGAATGCGACCTTCACCTGCATGCTCGATTGCTTTAATATGTTTGTCGATCGGTGGACCAGGATCAATTACGGCGACGTCGGCGTTGCCAACTAAATAAGTGTTCGTTCCCGGCCCAGTCATCGGTCCGGCATTGGGTGCGAGTAAACGCCGCACGCCAGCGCCGATCTCAACCGCTTCCCCTGGAATCAGCGATGCGGTCATGGGTATCTCAGCCGTTCCTCGTTGCCGATTCTAAGCATCGGAATTCCAGTGGCTTGCTGGCCCTTCGCCCACGCGAAGATTTCGGCGATGGAAGTCATTTTGCGAATACTTAACAATGTCTGTGTTGTTGGATGGGGTAATTCGATTTCTCCGGATTCGTTCAGCGCGAGCGTATCTTTGGCTTGCAACCATCGACTGTCCGTCAATTCGCTACCGTCGTGGCAGGCATTTTGTCCGGCAGGCATTTCGGCTGCAAAAAATCGCGTGGTCCAGCGTTTCGGCCGCCACAGCGGCGTTTGCCAATAACAGAAATAGTGCAGCGCATCGAAAGCCATCGTCAGACTCTGCTGTTGCAGAAACTCGGACCACGGCAATCTCCCGTCATCGACCTTCCGTCGTAGTGTCTCGATCCTGTCGTCGCATCCTGACCAGCATCCTGAGGTTTCCTTCGCCAGCAATACCCCGGTCTCTTCAAAAAGCTCTCGAATGGCAGCACAAAAATAATCGAGGCCATTGTCATCAACACTCAATAACGTATTTGCCGCGTCAGATGACAGTCCAATTCCCTGTGTTTGGGCACGGGATTCATCGGCGTCAATCACTCCGCCAGGAAAGGCGTAGCTATCTCCAAAGGCATCGCCGGCACGGCGTTTGACCATCAAGATTTCCGGTGCTTGCGGCCCCTCTCTGAGAACCACTATGGTCGCCGACGGTCTCGCGATCGCGGCGTCCTCTTCTTTCACGTCTCCCGGGATATCGCCCTCCATCAGCGCTGGCTGAGTGCTGCCCGTTCCGCATCCGTGAGCGGGGCGGTGGGAATATAGTGTTCAGGCGTTGGACCGCCACGCGAGACGCGTTCGCGCGCCTCAGCAGGCGTCTCAAGAACAGTCGCTGCTGCGAGAGCTTCTTTTCGATTGGGCGGCATCGTTATGCCATGACTGTTTGGCGGCGGCATAAGGTTAGCGTTGTAGTATGCGATCTTCTGCGTAGACGGATCTATGTTGCGCTTTAGATTAAGATCACGTTGATTGACACCCTTACGTGGCTCGATGCAAATACCGTCAACAATCTCGAGATCAAGCCACCATTTCTTCGCCGGGTTACGGAGGCCGTGCCCAAGGACGTCATCAAGCTTCACCGCAATTGGAATTAAAACCGGTTTTAACCACCGCGCGTTGATGCCAAGCCAACTCGCAACTTGCGTCGCGATAGGGCCATCCCAGGTGACGACTTTATTCAGGGGACAAGTTTTCATGCAGCGACCGCAGGCGAGCCCGCGTTGATTCGTGATGCGGTATCGCGCACAACGTTCTGCATCCAACTTCCATATCTCGTAACCATTGAACATGACTTTGTCGCCCCAGGAAATCGCATCACAGGGGCACTCACGTGCGCACTTCAGGCATCCGGAACAAAATTGCTGCAATCCAAAGTCGATCGGTTTGTCGGCGATCAATGGAATGTCTGTTGTAATGACCACAGACTTAAACCGAGGTCCTACAAAAGGATTGAGTACCAACTCTCCGATGCGGCTGAGCTCGCCGAGTCCGGCAAGGAGGATAAGCGGTAGCTGCAAGACTTCTGAATCGGCGTTGGTTTGTGCGCGCGAAGAAAACCCCAGGCCGCGAATATGCTCCGACATCATTCCGGCGATGAGACCACCGCGCATATAAGCCCGCATTGATTGTGCGCCGGAAATAAAGTCATCTCCCGATGCACCCTCCATCGTGTCGTATTCCTGATCAATCAACATGACGACCGCGTACTTGTGACGAGGATCGACGACCCTGCCGCCGTCGACATGGGAATACCAGGCATAGTTTGGAATTTCACAAACGCCCGTCAGTTCGGCGCCTAAAAAATAGGAAAGCGACTTAAGTGCGCGAGTGTTTTCCTCAGCGTCGGCACAGCTGGCTGCGACTTCGTCGTTAACAGGTCCATCCTGATGCGGCACCATAGCGCCGATTTGATCGGTCATTGCTTTGGCTAGCGGATGTTTGAACGAAAAACGGGTCCGTTCGTGTTTCGATTTCGCGCCCAGGTCGCCGTGGATGGGTCGCTCGAAAAATGATGCACGTTTCGGGACTCTGGGAACCTCATCATCAATGATAAGCGTGGTTGGGCGATCGACCCGCTTGACCGTTTCCATCGCGAATTTGCTCAGATGTGTCGGTCGATTTTTCTGCCGCCATCTTTCGAGACCGGATGTTGAACCCCCAACGCCAAACCAATAGGCGAGGTTGCGCGCGTTGCCGCCGGCAATAGGTTTGAGGGGTGCATCGGTGGCGAGTGCATAATCCGTCGTAACGACCGCAACTGAAAATTTCTGGTCTAGATATGGGTTGACGATTGTATTGCCATTCCTGGTTGCCAACCCAGCCAATACCGTTAAGCGATCCTGATCGACATCGCCGTTAAACTCGTCGTGCGCGACAGCCGAAAAACCCATCTGTTGAATATGATTCGAAACGCTAATGGCGATTTCGTAGGCCCGAAATGCAGCGGCGGCAGGAACGCAATCGTCGACCCAGCTGCGTGCAAGCGTGCCACTTTCAGGCTTTCGTCCGTGCTCAACGACGATGACTATGGCGTGGTCATGTGCCAGTACCGTGGCATCTGACAGCCAACATGATGACGAAAGCGAGCATATGCCGACCTGGCTCGCGTTGAGAAAATAAGCTGAGCCTTTGATGTCAACTGAGCGTCTTTCAAGATCGTCAGGTACCGGGGCTTGTTCGCTTGCCGGTAGGTCTTCTCTGAGGGCGTGAAATACCTGGCGGTACTTTTCAATAGTTGCGGCGAAGCCTTTACGGTCCGCAGCTTGTTCTGAAGGTCGCGCAACCGGTGGAAGCGAAAGCTCAACGGAGGCCAATGTGGGATCGCGTTGCAAACGTTCCAGGGGGTATGGCCCATAATGATAAGGGCGCGACTTATTTGAAAAGAAGATCATCACGGCTATGTTAGCAGCCGTGGAAGGCCCGACCCAAGGAACCTCTGACTAAATGTCTCTCAGTGGTTCTTTAGCGGGTTAGTTTCTTAGTGGGCTGCCGAAAGTGAGCATATGTTCTACCCGCGCCCGTGTTTCGGCCGTTTTCGCCAGTATCACAAACGCTTTGCGTTCCAAAGCGAAGATATCGCTCTCGTTCATTTCTGTTCCTTCAGGAATGTCACCGCCGGTTACGATCATCGCGATCTGAGTGCCGGTCGTTACATCGTGCGGCGTCAGATAGCCTTTGGCTTGTGTCTTCCTGAGCCAATCGGTCATTTCCTGCCAGGCATCACCTCCGGCCATTTGCAACGTGCCGCGCGGGGTCGGTGAGTAATCTGCCGCCATCTCAAGCCCGACCTTGATAGCGGTATCCAGTAAACGATCTCTGTTCATGATGAAGCGATCGATGTTCGGTCGAAACATTGCCAACGGTTCGGCTTCGAGTGGCGATCGGGCGGTTTTTCCGTAGCCAACATTCCTGAACGCTTCCCATGCACCTTTGGTTGTATCGCCCTTTATCTCTGCCCAGCGATAGAGCATTTCCTTCACACCGCCACCGCCCGGTACGACACCAACCAGCGATTCAACCAGTCCAGTCACCGAGTTGGCATGGAAGATCACTTTGTCGGAATGTAAAACAACCTCAAATCCGCCACCAAGTGACAACCCGGAAGGTGCTGCAATGACCGGAATCGGTGCAAGCTTTAGTGCGAGTACCGTCTGCTGAAAATGCGCGAGAAACTGATCGATGCCATCCCAGTCCTGGGTTTGGATCAGTTTAAGCACGCTATCCAGATTAACCCCGCAGGAAAAGTGCTGTGCGTCATTGTGAATGACGAGCGTTCTACAGTGTTTCGTCGCATGTCGAACAGCGCCCTCGATCAATTCCATGGACTGCGCGTCGAGCGTATTCGCCTTAGAGTGAAATTCAATCAGTCCCACTTCTTCAGGCAGCGTGAAATAACTAGCGACTTCATTTTCCAATTGAGGCGCTAGAGTGCGACGTCGTTCGCTGAACCGAATGATGCCTGGGCCTCTGTCGAGGATCCTGTAACTACCATCCGCCAACAGGTATTCGAGATTGCCATTAACGACGCGGTAAAAACTTCGTCCCGCCGCCGTGCGTAGAAATGCTGGCACGTTCTGTCCTGACTCCTCTAAACGCGCAATAAATGCATCAATGCCCATCGCATCGATCATTTCAAACGGCCCTTGAATCCAGTTGTACCCAAGTTTCATCGCGTCATCGACCGCAACCAGAGATTCGTTGACGTCCGGAATGAGTTCGGCCGCGTAAACCAAAGTGTTGGACAGTATTTCCCAAGCGTACTGTCCAAGCTTGCCTTGATCCTCGAGCAGTAGAGTAAAATCAGACGCCGCCTCTGCAGCAAGTGCCTGAGCCGGTTTTTCGGCGTCGTATTGTCTATAGGTGAAATTTGTAAAGTCGAGTGTTTCTTTGCTCGTGCTATCGGTTGGATTTTGCAGCCGATAAAAACCACCCTTAGTGCTCTTATTGCCTGTGTATCCTTCTTCGATCATCCGCTTCATGAGCGGGATTTCTGCCGATACCTGATGGAAGGCGTCACCTTCAGGGAGAATCGATACCAGGCTGCTGGCTACATCGCTCATCAAATCGATGCCGATCAAATCATAGAGACCAAACACACCTGTTTTGGGAATCCCCATCGGCCTGCCAAAGACGGCATCGGCCTCTTCGGGTTTCAAACCTAAACGAAATGCGCTGTGCAATGCGGTCTGAATGGCGAACACGCCAACACGATTGCCTAGAAATCCTGGAGTGTCATTGCAAACGACGATTCCCTTACCCATATGGACATCGTTGAATTGCTCAAGCGCATCAATCACTTCTGGCTTGGTGCTTGCGCCACGCACAATTTCGAGCAAGCGCATGAAGCGAACCGGATTAAAGTAATGTGTGATCGCGAATTCTGCCCGAAACGATTCGGGCATGTCTTCGACCAAAAGCGAAATCGGAATCGTGGATGTGTTCGAAGAAACAATAGATCCTTGTTTCCTAACGGAATCGATCCTTCTGTAAAGCGCTTTTTTTATGTCGAGGCGTTCAACAACGGCTTCTGCAATCCAATCTGCATCGGCCAGCTTGTCAAAATCATCCTCAATGTTGCCTATCGTTATGCGCTGCAGATACGTCTCGTGCAACAAACCGGGTTGGTTTTTATCCATTAGGCGTTCAAGTGCGCGTTCACAGATCGCGTTTCGACTGCTCTCTGGCGAGGGCAGATCGAGCAACAAAACTTCGACGCCAGCGTTGGCCAATTGACCCGCAATACCCAAACCCATGGTGCCCGCACCGATAACGGCGGCTTTATTTATCTCGATCATATTGGTGGAGTACTAACTTGAAGGGTTATTTTGGAAAATGAAATCGCGCAGCAGCGTGCGACATTCATCAGGCGCTTCTTGAGGAATCATGTGGCCGCAATCTTTGAAGATGTGTACGACCGGACTTGGCAGATGATCGACCAACTGCATGCCGGCTTTGTACGGTGCCATTTTGTCTTTGCGAGACAGAATGACTTGCACAGGCGCCTCGATATTCGCGGCCGCAGCCTGGCCGTTCTGGTAAGCATTGCACGCTTTTAAATCAGTCGCTAATTCATTGGGAACGTTGCCACGCATGACCTTTTGACCGCCACCCACCATCGAATTGCCTGGAATCGGACCCTGGTGCAACTGGCCTGCAGTGCCGAAGCCCCAACCGAGCATCATGCCGATGGCCGCTTCAGGGTTATTCTCTGCCGCATCAATAAGCGCTGCATTGACCGGTGTAGCCAGGCCGCTTGCGACGAATGACACGCTCTTCAGGTTTTTCTTGAATCGAGATGCGTACTCGAGCGCGACGAGGCACCCTTGAGAGTGCGCGACGATAGAGATGTCTTTGGCATCGATTGCCTCTAGCGCATCGTTTAACCAGCTACCCATTTCCTCGATAGAGGCTAACGGAGGACCTTCTGAATGCGTGTGCCCGGGCAAGTCCGGAACTAATACGCTGTATTTCCTAAATGCGAAAAATCGGGAGTGCAGACCCCAGAATGTGTGGTCCAGTCCGCTGCCATGAAGAAATACGACGGTTGGTTGCTCGCTATCAAAGGGCTTTCCGCCCGTTGTTGCAAACGCCTTGCGGCCATTAACGTCAATATACATACCTACAATCCAGCGATTTTCTTGGCAGCACGGAAGCCAACTTCAAAGTCGGCTTGCAGGTCACGAACATCTTCGAGGCCAACTGATAGTCGAATCATGTCTTCTGTTATGCCGGCCGCGACCAACGCCTCGGCATCAATTCTGGAATGAGTCGTCGTCGCCGGGTGAATAATTAATGTCTTGGCATCGCCGACGTTTGCAAGATGAGACGCCAATTCGACATTCTCGATAAACGCCTTGCCTGCCTCTCGTCCACCCACAACACCGAAGCTCACGATTGAGCCCGCACCTTTCGGCAAATACTTTTTAGCCAGCTCGTGGCTGGAGTGTGACGGCATACTCGGGTGACTGACCCAGGACACTTGTTTATGGTTGATCAGGAACTCGAGCATGCTTGCGGTATTCGATAAGTGCTTATCCATACGTAATGAAAGCGTTTCGATACCTTGCAGCAGTAGAAACGCATTCATCGGACTCATGCTTGCACCGAAATCACGCATTGCTTCTGCTCGAATTCGAGTGGCGAAAGCCGTAGGGCCAAATTCTTCCCAGAGATTGATCCCCTGGAACGGTGCATACGGCTCAGTGATGGTTGGGTATTTATCCGTTGCACCCCAATCGAAGTTGCCGCCGTCCACAATCACGCCGCCAATCGCAGTGCCATGTCCGCCCATCCATTTTGTGACTGAATGAATCGTTATGTTGACGCCAAAATCAAATGGGCGACACAGGTAGGGCGTATTGAAGGTTGCATCGACCATGAATGGAATATGATTGTCGGCGCCGATTGCTGCAATTGCTTCGAGGTCCAGAATATCCAGACCAGGATTGCCGATCAGTTCTCCGTAAATCAGCCGTGTATTGTCTTGAATGGCATCGCGAAAACCATCGATATCGGTTGGGTCAACGAACGTCGCGGTAATGCCGAACCGCGGCAGCGTGTTTTTCATCAAACTGATGTTGCCGCCATACATTTGTGACGAAGCAACAATGTGATCACCCTGGCTCAATATCGCGGTGATCGCACAAAACGTCGCAGCCATGCCGGATGCCGTGCAGACGGCCGCCGCGCCACCTTCCAGCGCAGCGATTCGTTGCTCGAGAACGCCAACGGTTGGATTCGTTATGCGTGAATACGCATGTCCACCACGTTCGAGATTGAAAATAGACGACGCCGTGTCGGTATCAGGAAAGACATACGACGTCGTCTGGTAGATGGGTGTCGCTCTGGCGCCGAATTCTTTATCAACCGTCTGACCTGCGTGCAGGCTGAGTGTGTCAAAAAGATAGAAGTTCGACATGTTCGACTCCCGGCGACCTAAGCTTGATCGAGCGCTTTGGCTAACGCGTCAATCAAATCTTCCGTGTCTTCGAGGCCAACTGAAAGCCGGACCAGGCCATCAATAATGCCCACACGTGCCCGCTCGGCTTCTTCGACATCTGCGTGAGTCATCGAAACCGGATGTGTAATCAACGATTCAACAGAGCCAAGATTCTCCGCGAGGCTCCACAACTCAATGTTGTCCATGAGCTGCTTGCCGGCAGCGAGCCCGCCCTTCACTTCAAACCACAACATCGCGCCGAATCCAGATGCCTGTTTGCACGCGAGTTCGTATTGCGGGAATGATTTCAGGCCGGGGTAACGCACCTGTTCAACCTTGTCATGGTTTTCAAGGTATTCCGCTATCGCCATGGCGCTTGCCGACTGCTGATCCATGCGTACCGAAAGCGTCTTACATCCCTGCAACGTCAGCCATGCGACCATCGGTGACATGATGCTGCCCGTTGAATTCATGATAAAGCGAACTTTTTCGCCGAGCTCTGCGGTATTGCTGATTACAGCACCGCCAACCGTTGCGTTGTGGCCATCCATGTACTTAGTCGTGCTGTGAATCGACAAGTCGGCCCCTAACTCGAACGGTCGTTGATAGTAGGGTGTCAAAAACGTGTTATCGACTGCGTGAACCGCGCCAGCCTTTTTCGCGATTTCTGAAATAGCGGCGATGTCGGAACATTTCATCGTCGGGTTTGCAGGCGTTTCGGTGAGAAATAACTTGGTATTGTCTTTTACGGACTCTGCCACGTCTTCTGGATTCGAACCATCCGCAAAGGTGAATTCAATGCCAAAGCGGCTAAGAACTTTGGTGCAAAGCCGGTAAGTACCGCCGTAGGCAACATCTGAAATGATGGCATGATCGCCGGCGCTTAAGAATGCCAGCATCGTGGCATGGACCGCACTCATTCCAGTGCCGAATGTTGCACACGCCGCGCCGCCTTCGAGCTCAGTCAGCTTGGCCTCCAGGGCCGCTACTGTCGGGTTACCTGAGCGTGAGTACGAATACCCCTTAGCCAGGTACTCATCGACTGAGTTTTGTACGTAGGTCGTGGTTTGATAAATAGGCGTCAAAATTGCGCCGGTTACAGGATCCGGGGTAACGCCTGCATGAATTTGTTTGGTTCTGAAGCCCATGAGTCTATCCTTGGTTTTGGTGGTTCTACATGCCGATTTTGATCGGGGCAAATGATACACGGAACCCCAATAATCGGTAAGTCAGGTCCAGATTATGGGGTTCTTGCAGGGTCTGAAAGAAGACCTTGTGGGTCGATTAACGCCGAGACCTTTTCGACGACAAGGCAATGGATAATCGCGGTGCTAGACCCAATCGGGGTCAGAGTCATACTCTGACCCCGATTGCTCATCTATCCCGTGGCGATCGAAGCCGTTCAAGCGGGTCAGAAGGATCCACGCCAGGCATGAACTGCTGCTTTCTGTCCAGATTCGTCAGCTGATAAACGAGGCCCAGCCAGTTGTTCACAATGGCCTTGCCGGTGTCACCCCAGGTGTTGTCCATCAATGGAGTCAGTTGATCCTCTGGAAATGACGGTCCGTCTTTGCCGGCACTACGAGCGGCTCGGGTTTGGTCCAGAAAATCTAGCGCAACCTGTTTGGCGTCTTCCGAGAAACAGTTCTCGGGAAAGGGCGGCGCCGCGTCAATTTCGCCACTGAGATAGCGGAATACCTCACGTTTGTATTCTTTCAGCAGGCTGACCGCGTCGTATTCCGGGTGTCCCTGAAAATAGACCGTTTTGAACTGGTCGGGACTCACGGCCATGTGTACACCGACTTCTTCGCTCTCCACTAATACGTGTACGCCGGCCTTGTCGAGATCTTCTCGTGAGACATCGTTAAAGCGGGAATGTGGGGCATCGAAGCGTGTATTGACGTCTCGCATCAGCGGATGATCGGGCGCGCTGATTTTGTGGCTATAGACGCCCCATTGTTTCGCACCCAGATAGCGTCGGTCGATGCCGTGATAGTTTTTGACCAACGCGTGTGTGGCCAGGCAAGAACACAACACGGAGGCGACATTGTCTTCGGCCCAACGGACGACATCCATCAGCGGGTCCCAGAATGCCTCGTTATCCAGGGATGGGGTAATGACGTTCGCCCCAGTGATAATCAGCGCATCTAAACCCTGTTCTTTGAGTTCATCGAAATCGAAGTAGTGACTGGCAATATGTGACTCTGCCTTGTCGCTTCGATTGAGCTCCGTGATCGAAAACGGATAGACATAAAACTGCGCTATCTGATTGCAGCTACCGACAAGCCGAATGAATTGTTGTTCAGTCGCGGCAAGCGCTGCATCGGGCATCATATTGAGAAAGCCAATATGCAGCTCGCGGATGTCTTGTTGCATCGCGCGTTCGACGGAGAGGACTTCCTGGCCGCGCTCTTTAAGGCGTTGAAAGGTTGGAAGTTGGTTGTGTGCGACGAGTGGCATCAGCAGATACTATGACTAGTCGCTGTGCGGATACAAGGTGATTTTACGGTCTGGCAGAGGCTGATTGGGGTCAGAGCCTGTGACTCTGACCCTTGCGCTATTGGTCGTCTTTTCCGGCGTTCAGATAAAGCATCGCAGCTTCCATCGTGCACGGCGCCTGGATGACCGGACGATCTGGGAGTTTTCGCCAACGGTGACTAAACGTATACGTTTCAGAAAGGAATACTGGGTCGGTCACGGTAATCTCTGCATTGAGATGCAAACCGCCATCAGAAAGCGTGAAACGCTCGATTAATTGTTTTTCCGCGCTCGAGCTTATGCCTGTGTGCATGCCCCAATCATCTGCAATGAAATTAGTGGTTTCGACGACCAATGTGTCACCTTCGAAATAACCGATGGAATGACCCATTTTGGTTGGTTCGCCGACGGGTGCATCACGATCGAAATGAACTATGCGCAAGTCATCCATTAATTCCCGTTCCATGACCAGTGTGTTTTCGTCCGGACGCGTGAAGATCACGGGGTAGGGAATAATCATTGATTTAGGCGGACCAGGGTTGCCACAAGTCACCATGGGATTTTGATCTTCACTAAAGTTGTCGACTTGTGCCTGCCCGACTTTAGTTAGGGGCCAACCAACCGGTGGACGGTAGTGCGGTTTGAAACCGCCCACATCAGACCGTTTCCATAGACCCACGAAATCTGTCGAGGGAACAGCCTCTGCGGTAACCGCTTCGGTAAAGCCAACTCGTGTCCCGTCACCCTTCTCAGCCCAATTCAAAGCCGTGTAATGACGGTTGGGATTGCGATCATGCGCCCCTTCCCAAATGATACGGTCACCGGGCTTAAACGTGCTCCTGCTCCAGCCCTTTGAAACCATGCTTGGCGGATGCTCCATTTCGATACTGTAGTTGACAATGTTACCCTCAGCATCCGGTGCCTTCACCTTCAAATAGACATGTGGCATCGTCCAGCCGTATTTCGTAACAACGCCTTTGTAAACGCGTACGTCATCCCTGTTTATTGTCGAGTGCGAATGATGCGCGTTGCTAAGAGCTGGCAGCACCAGTCCTATAGCAGCGAGAAAAAACAGGTGATTCTTCATAGCGCTAGTTACCCATTCCAGGCAGAGCGAGATTGTCTTCCGATAAACAGTTAGCCTCTTTGACGTCGCCGCTTAGCATCCGGTCACGAAATTTGGTGTGTCGCCATTCGCCAACCCAGTGTTCCGGGTCGGTCAAAACGAAATCCATTTTCATCGTATTGCCGTCATTGATGATGGAAATACGCTCGGTAATTTTCAGTTGATCGCCAGTAAAAACACCTTGCTGAATTAGATGATTCTCGTCGGTAAATCCTTCCGTCTCAATCACGAGAGTTTTGCCTTCCCAGCGGCCCAGTGATTCGCCGTTCCAATTGGCGTCCCGGAGGTTGTCAGCCTGTCGTTCGCGTCCGTCGAGAAAGACGACGCGATACTCGTTGTTAAGTCGTGACAGCATGAAAATGGCCGTTGGGTACTGCAACATCATCAGCGAGCCATAACGTGTCATCAGGCGTGGCATACCTGCGGGATAACACCACGCAGTAGGCTCTGCGTAACGCTCACCTTTTAGCGCGAAGCTTTGGTATTCGTCGTAGATTCCCTGACCCTTCGTCGTCCATTTAGGGTGTGGCTTAAATTCGTATGTTCCATAGTTTGCTTGTACTTCTCTTTCGCCACGAAAAGCCCAGGTGCCGGTGATATCGAAACCAGGTTTCGGCCGGGGCTTAGCAAGATTTTCGGCATCCAGTGCGCCAAGCGGGAGAATTGGATTTTCCGGCGGCAGCGGCAGAACCGGTGGTCGGGTTTTCGCTTCACGCTTTTGCCAGGTTTCATCTGCCGGCGGAGGCACATACGCAGTGAGTGAGGGCAATTGCCGTTCCGACACGACGGTGGTCGGCGCATCGGGATACTCCATGCCGAACGCTGTCCCGTCAGCCAGTGTCATGCCTTGCAGAAGCCCGCCTGGTTTGCCGGATCGCAGCGGATTGACCAAGACCGAGATTTCCTGTCCGACAACGATCGAGTCTCTCGTGAAGCCGCCGTTAACCATTTCGGTCGTACTGCCACCTTCGATTCGCCATGCCTCGTTCGAGCCGTTGTTGTCGACGTCCATGCTGATGCTTAAATGGGGGTTACGCCACACAAATTTGGTGACCGTACCAGTGATGGTTTTTGACTCAGACTTGTCGAATGCAACGGCAGAGTGATGCCCGCTGGCAGGTAAACCGACCAATAGCAATGCGGTTGCGAGCATCGCGGGGAGACCCAATTTCATCCAGTTAGGCATCAATAATTCCTTAGTTTCAAAGCATTCGTTCGTGCGCAAATTATACACAATGAAATCCACATTCAGTGCACGTGCTCCTAAGGCTGTTTCGCGTAACGATATGCAAGAACAGGAGGGAAGCGTTCGATTACCGGACATTAGCCTGCAGTCTGATTGACGCGGCTCTAATCTGTCGAAAACGGCCTAAATTCAGCAAATACGCTATCCTGCACGGTTATGACGGTAGCGTTTTCGATTACATGAGCACCAATCGCCGCAATTTCTTGGCAGGCCTGGGGGCAATGGCACCTGCCAGTCATTTCGCGGCAACGCAGGCGGCGGCCGCAGCGTTGCCGAAAGTCGACTATTACGCCGATTTGGGCGTCAAGCCATTCATTAATGCTATTGGCCCGTATTCCTCCCTCGGTGGCGCGGAAATGTGGCCGGAAGTCATTGCTGCAATGGACTACGCCACTGGGGTCAAAGTCCGCATGGATGACTTGCATGATGCGGTTGGACAGCGAATTGCAGCGTTGACCGGCGCTGATTCTGCGATGGTTTCCTCGGGTGCGACCGGGGCAATGATTCTTGGTACGGCCGCGTGCATGACGATGGGCGATGAGCAAAGAATGGAGCGCCTGCCGGATAGTAGTGAAATGCCGAGTGAGGTGATCATACTAAAGGGGCAACGTTATCTGTATGACCGCTCGATAAGAGCGCCTGGCGCACACTTGGTAGAAGTCGAGACGGCCGCGGATATTCGTGCGGCAGTGAGCGATAAAACGGCGATGATGTTTTATCTGTTGAATCGACCCGAGCAAGCAAATATCGCTGCTGAGGAGTACATCGCGATAGCAAAGGAATTGGGCGTTCCCATATTTTGCGACGCGGCGACAACCGTCCCACCCGTTGGCAATATTAAAAAGACGGTAGCAATGGGTTTTGACCTGATTTGTTATTCAGGTGGCAAGGGTCTGCGCGGCCCGTACAGTGCCGGGCTGTTGCTGGGCAGAAAAGATCTGATTGCCTACGCGCGGCAAAACGGGTCGCCCAATCATCGTGCTTATGGTCGCAGCATGAAAGTTGCGCCGGAAGAGTACCTCGGCATGCTGGTTGCCGTGGAGAAAAGCCTCGAATTTGATGAGGATGCCGAATTTCGGCGGCAGTCAAACGTTGTAAATGCAATGGCTCGTGAATTAGCGTTAATTCCGGGTGTGACAACGGTAGCGGCGGTACCCAAAGGTGAGGCGCGAGAACCTTACATCGAAGTTCATTGGGACAAGACGCGATACGACGTCGATGTTGCTGCCCTTAAACAAGCGTTGCGTGAAGGCGATCCGCCAATCGAGGTGCGTGCGCTTTTTCTTTCAAATCAGCAATTACATCTGACCGCAGTCGCCTTGAAGGATGGCGAGGCGCAAATAGTGACTGGTCGTATTCGGGGAATCCTGTTGCAGCATGAAACTCGAGCGAACGCTGATGTTTAGGCGGCGCTCTTTTCTCAAGGGTGCGGCGAGTATTGCGCCGCTGAGTTGGGTGGCAAGCGCTGCTGCTGCTGATATCGAAAATGCACCTAAACGAGATTTCTACAAAGAGCTTGGCCTAACGCCCTTTATCAATGCTGCCGGTGCATATTCCTCATATGGCGGCGCAAGAATGCGACCCGAAGTCGTTGCAGCAATGCGCTACGCTGCCACGCACAAGGTCAAGATGCGTGAATTACATGATGCGGTGGGTGTGCGAATTGCTGCTTTGACCGGCTGTGAGTCGGCCATGGTGACATCGGGCGCAACTGCGGCAATTGTCCTTGGTGTTGCTGCTTGTATGACGCTCGATGATGAGAAGAAAATGCGTCAACTGCCGAATACGGCAGGTATGAAAAATGAAGTCATCATTCAGAAGAAGCATCGCTATACCTATGATCGATCGTTGACGGTCGCGGGCGCAACGCTGGTCGAAGTCGAATCGGAAGCCGACGTACGCAGGCTTGTGAACGACCGAACAGCGATGATGTTCTTTTTGAAGCCGACGCAAATTGGTGATGATATTCCTGCCGGTCAGTTCATTGCGCTTGCGCGCGAACTCGGGGTTCCTTCATTCTGTGACGCCGCAACCACAACGCCACCGGCACTTAACATCATCGATGGCGTTAACGAAGGTTTCGATCTAATTTGTTATTCAGGTGGAAAGGTACTACGCGGGCCGTACAGCGCAGGTCTGCTCCTTGGGCGAGAGGACTTGGTTCGTTTTGCACGACGTCATGCTGCGCCAAATGATACGTCTATCGGCCGCGGCATGAAGGTGTCTGCCGAAGAGTATCTGGGCATGTTGGTTGCTCTGGAGACCGGCCTGCGAATTTCTGAGGCTGATGATTTCGCCTATAAAGGAAAGCGATTTGATGTCATCGTCAATGCGATCCAGGACATTCCAGGCGTTGTTACTAAGGTCTTTATTAACGAAGGACACGCGAAGGAGCTGTATCTTGATATTGATTGGGATGCGGACCTGATTGACCTGGCACGAGATAATTTCGTTCAGGCGCTGCGCGATCACAGTCCCTCCGTCGAGATTCGCCTAATGTTGTTTTCCGGCGGACGGATTCAGCTGTCGGCAACCGTTATGGATGAAGGTGAGGACGTCATCGTCGGACAGATCATCCGTAAAACATTACTCGCTCACCGCTAAGGTTTTTCTGACAACTAATGAACGATAAAGATATTCATTCAGCCGAGCTCGTTATTCCGTGTAGTGAACTGGACGAAACGTTGGCTTATTTCGTCGACGAATTGAAGTTTAGAACGGAATCGATTTATCCCGCCGATGCACCTCGTGTTGCCGTAATTGCAGGTTACGGCGTACGTCTCCGATTGGACGCCGGCGCGCAGGGTTCGCCGGGGACGCTAAGAGTTCGGTGCAACAGGTTGCCAGATGGCGGTAGTGAATTTGTTGCGCCAAACGGAACTTCGATCGTCTTCGTCGCAACAGAGGAGCCTCTGGCATTGCCGTCTGTTGTTCCTTCATTGGTCGTACAGGCCGGTGCCGAGGAAAGCGACTTCGGTCAGGGCCGTGCAGGCATGCAATATCGAGACCTGATACCGGGTCGCTACGGTGGGCGATTTATCGCTTCCCATATTCGTATTCCGACTGGCGGTCCGGTGCCAGACTATGTGCACCACCACCATATCCAGTTTCAATTAATTTTTTGCGTCAAAGGGTGGGTGCGCGTTGTATACGAAGATCAGGGGGAGCCGATGCTGATGGAAGCCGGAGATTGTTTCTTGCAGCCGCCGCATATTCGCCATCGTGTATTAGAAAGTTCCGATCAGATGGAGGTCGTTGAGATTAGTTGCCCAGCGGAGCACGAAACGTGCGTCGACCATGAAACTCAGCTTCCAACGGGCAAATACGAACCCGAACGAACATTTGGTCAGCAAAAGTTCGTTTTTCACCGCGCCAAGGACGAAACCTGGGCGGCCACTGCAATAACAGGACTGGAACAGCAGGTCACGGCCATTGCAGCAGCGACGAATGGTGTGGTTGCCGTAAACGTACTCCAGGCACGTACCGCGGTTGAGGAAATTCCTTTAGGCCACGATGGCGATCTGCGCTTTATATTCTTGCTGAGTGGCAAGGCGACATTTGATGCCAAAGAAGCTGGAGCCTGGCAGTTGAATAGCGCCAACTCCGTTGCGATTCCAAATTCAATCGACTGCCAATTAACCCATGTTTCGGCGGACTGTAAATATCTGGAAGTGTTGGTTCCTGGCTAATCGCTAGCTCAGGAGTCTGTCCCAACCATAGGCAAGTTCGATCAACACAATGATCAAGGCAGCCGGCGTTAGATAACGATTGGCGAAACGCCAATAGGATTTCCACGCTGGCGGGTCGGCGGAAAATTCTTCGTCGATCACCTTCTTTCGCAATACCCAGCCCGCGAATAAGGCAATCAACAAGGCATTAATCGGCGCAAGTACATTCGCGACCGTGTAGTCGATGAGCCCAAAAATATTTTTCTCGACACCAAAAAACCCAAGCGGTTCGTAGTCCGCCCACAGACTAAATGAGAACACTGACCCTAAGCCCATTATCCAGATCGCGAAGCCCGCAATCATAGACATCTGTTTGCGCTTGCCTGGTGAACACTCTTCTAGCCAGGAAACCACAGGTTCCAGCATACCGAGCGCTGATGTGTACGCAGCAAACAAGAGCAACACGAAAAACAATGCCCCGACGACCTGGCCACCAGGCATGCTGCCAAATGCAATTGGCAGGCTGACAAAGATCAGGCCCGGTCCTTCGCCAGGATCCAGGCCGCTGGCAAATACAAACGGAAATATCGCGAGGCCCGCCAGAATAGCCGCAAGCGTGTCGCCTATGCAGATGATCGTAGTCGACGTACGCAGTGAAAAGTCAGGTGGCATGTATGACGCATAGGTGATCATCAATCCAACGCCTATACCCAGTGAAAAAAGCGCTTGTCCAAGTGCGATCAAGACGGATTGACCGGTTACCTTGCTGAAATCCGGGGCAAACAGAAATTTTACGGCCGCTGCAAAATCGGCGGTCAACATGCCATAAATGACCAAAATGATGATCACAGCGAAAAGCGTCGGCATTAAAATCTTGGAAGCCCGCTCGATGCCCTTGTTAATCCCGTTCGCGACGACCCACACGGTCATGGCAACAAAGATGCCGTGCAACATCACCTGGTAGCCAGGTCGTCCGATTCTTTCATTGAACGTGCTTTGTGACGTTGCGCCATCCAGACCTTCAAAGCCGCCGCCAATCGCTAGCGTCAAATAATCGATCGCCCAAGCAGCAACTACCGCGTAATAACTAAGGGCGAAGAACGGGACAGCCATGCTGAGCCAGCCCACGATCTTCCAAGCCGGGTTCGCATTCTCAGCGCGCACAAGCGTGGCAATTGAATTTAGAGGGCTGCTATGACCACGACGTCCTAGCAGCATCTCTGCGGCCATGAGCGGCACGCCCAGAAGAAATACGAACGCCAGATAGATAAGGACAAATCCACCGCCGCCGTTGTCGCCCGCGATATAAGGGAATCGCCACAGGTTTCCGAGGCCAATGGCACCGCCAACAGTCGCCAGGAGAAAACCCGCGCGACCGGACCAATCGTTTCTGACTGTGCTGGATGTATTCATCGCTTACTCAGGAGGTTCTAACCATTGAAAGAATTCCACGGTGTAGCCGCCAGGATCTTCCATCAGGAAGCTGCGAATGGGGCCGCCGTCAGCAATATCCTTTAAAAAGACCGCGCCTTCCTTGCCACTTATCTGCTCGTACCAGGCATCGATCTCTTCCGTAACAAGGCTCAACATGACGGCATTGGTTTCCTGAACTTTGTGCCAGCCGCCGTCGCCTTCTGTCACCAGTCCAACGGTACTGGCCGGGCCGGTTTTGTAGAATTTCACCCAATCCCAATCCAGCGTTTTCTCGAGGCCCAAAATATTGCCGTAAAAGTGATCAGCGCGCTCCAGGTCTTTGTAATAGAACATCGTGGTCTGTGACGTTAATGAAGGCGTCATTGGTGTGCAGGTATCCTGGGTTGAAGAAGTGGTACGAAGTGAGAGTTTGGTTGTAACGGCACGCGTAGTAAACGCAGGAACGCTGTCAAAGAGACTTGTGTCGTCCAGCGACGCGTGTTCGACACTCAGTAAGTAGGTCTCGTCAGGTTTTAGTACGTCACCGTCGATGACAAAGCGATCATTCGAATAATTGAGATAGGGTCGTCCCTCAAAAGGTCTGCCACTGTGCGCGACACGGTTACCCTCAGCGTCGGTCAGGATGACGAAGATCAAATCATCCAGAATGCCGTTCGGATCACTGCGGCCGTTCGTGAACTGACTCCACGTGACAACGGCATCGACGCCTGGTGCAAGCATCCGGCAATTCTTTAGTTCTTTTTGCTGTGTTGATATCGTCGGCGGCGCTGGTAGTGGGCGCTCTTTGAAATTTAGGTGTCCGTTCTGTACGGCACCGCTCGGTGTCGTAAACGATACTCGATAGTCCCCATCTGGATAGTGACGCAGAAGTTCTGCATAGGAACCTGGTCGTTCTTCTCCGGAAATCAGAAAAATATTGTCTTGTGAGCCACTATCGACTTTGCGCATGTCATTGAATGCGATCGTTTCGCCCGTGGGGAAACGCAGGTTGGCATTTGCTGCATTGCCGTCAGTCGTTAGAAAAATTTCGGAGAAAAAAGAAAAATCGACAGACGAATGAGCGCCGCTGAGATCTTGTTCGTAGTTGGCGTGTTTACCAATAACAAAAAAGGTAACGTCAGCTTGTTGGGCGGTGGCTGTACTTATAAATAGCGATGCTAAGAGAATTACGATACAGCGTGCGCCTGACATCTGGGGATTCCATCGCTAGGATTGTCCCAGTGTAAACCGGTGGCGCTCGAGTGTTAAGTATTTCGGAACAATGCCGGGTCAGATCGAATGCTGGTCCGGGTGAGGTGTTTGGGTCAGAGTCACAGACTCTGACCCCGTTTGCATTAATGGAGCTCTACGTTCTTCTTCATCATGAAGACGCGCTTACCCTCTGCGCTGCCATCAATAAAAGTGACTGCGTCGCCATTGCCGGCGGAGATCAGCACTGATTTGATGCTCTCCCTTACAGAAGCATCCAACGGTTTTGATGAAATTATCGTGACGCCATCCTGACGATGCGGGCTCATCGCATGCCCGTCACCCATCACCTCAATATCGATCTCATGATGCATGTCATCGGCATTGACAAAGGCCATATGCGTACCATGCGCACCGATGTCCGGCATCTCAACCGTCTTACCATCGATTTCGAACGAAAACCCATTTTCACTACGGGTGACACTGACATCTCTGCCAGATACGCATTTCTAATGCCCCAGTCTCGCCAACGGCCAGATGCTGCATGTCAAAATCCATATCGTCACTTGTCCACGAAAAATCAGACGATTCGTCGGCACCACCACCGGCTACGACAACCTTAACTGCCATCTTTCGTTCGACTTCGTCGGCAGCGAATGCCGCACTATAGATCATTGCCGTAGCCAACATGACTAGCTTTACGATATTCATATCTTTACCCCAATTATCCACTTTGTATGTTAATTGATGCGAGAGGTACGGAAATCGTCGCATGTCAGTCGGGACAGGCGAGGTTTTGTCGATCAATGACTGCGCCGGCCAAAGAATCATTGGCAGCCTGTCCCTGGATAGTCAGTACACCGTTAACTAAAAGGTGCTCGACCCCGGTTGCAAGGCGATCAGGATTTTGAAAATCGGCCTGCGGTGAGAATTTATCCAAATCAATAACCGCAATATCCGCCTTGCGCCCCGGCTCAAGGTAGCCACGATCACATAAAGAAAAGGTGTCCGCTACGAGCCCTGAGCTCCGGTGTACAAACTGCGTCACTGTCAGCAAAGATTGGTCAACGACAAAATCTCGATACGCTTTCGGATAGGACGCGAATTTGCGTGGATGACCTGTCCCGCCATCTGAGCCGGTCATCACCCAGGGCTGAATGCCGATGGCGCTAATATCGTCCAGCGTCATATTGAACGAGGCAATCGATGGATTGCCACTACGGACTACTTCGATAGCCGCGGCGTAAGGTGCGGTTTCCATTTCTTGCGAAATCTCCTCCAGGGTCTTGCCTCGCCATTCACTTTCTCCCGTGACCAACAAGGATTCTGCGCCCCCGCGTCGGTAAATATTGCCTTCCATTTCAGTTTGTATGCGATCGTCTAAATCGGGGTTGGAAAAGCGCGCAAACATTGCCTCTTGGGAGTCGGCCATCACCCACCGGGGAACCAGCGCGCTACCGAATGACGTTCCGGATGCCTGATAGGGGTACTGATCAGCAGTGACCTGAACGCCTGCTGCACGTGCTGCGTCTATGCGCGCGATAACGTCGCCACTCTGACCCCAAACATCACGGCCAAGCGCTTTAAGATGTGCAATGTGAACTCGAACACCGGCGCTCTCTGCGATGTTAAGAACTTCCTCAATCGATCCGAGCAGGCCGATGTTATATGAGCTTTCGTCGCGCAAGTGCGTGTCATAGATGCCCCCGAACGGCACGATCGACTTGGTGAGTTCAATGACTTCTTCGGTATTGGAATAGCTACCGGGCTTATAAAAGAGCCCCGTTGATAGACCCAGTGCTCCTGCACGCATTTCTTTAATGACCAGATTTTGCATGGTGAGGAGTTCTTCACTGGTGGGAGGTCTATCCTCCAACCCCAAAACAGCTGTGCGGATATTGTTGTGCCCGGCGAAGAAACCAACGTTCGGTCCGATTCCCTGGCCGCGCATTGTGGCGACGCCTGTTTCACGATCGGGAATGCCACCGCCATCGTTGCCGACGAAAACGGTCGTTACCCCCTGGGTTATGTGGCTTATATTTTGCTTATGCTCATCGTCCAGAAGGTCATCCAGCACGTGGGTATGCGGATCGATAAATCCGGGCATAACCACCAGATTTGTCGCGTCTATAACGAGTGTTGCATTGAGTTCGCTGCTCGCATCCATGGATACAATTCGGTCGCCCGTCACTGCTATATTGGTTTGTTTTGGTGGTTCGAGCGATCCGTCGTAGACCGTGCCATTTAGAATCAGAATGTCGACTGTTTCGCTGTCATTACTCTGTTCCGATGAGCAAGCCGAAATTCCCGCCAGGCATGCGAGCATTAATATTGGTTTCATTGACATCGGTTTTTCCTAGCGGCTAACGCCTTAGTAGTTTAATCAATGCAACGACCTCTTCATCTCCAAGGCCGGCTGCAACGCCTTTTTTATAGAGCATACTCGCAAACTCAGGAATGCTGGTATCAATACCGGCAGTCGTTGCTTGTGAAAGAATGCGATCCATTACGCCGCTGTATACATTAATCGACGCGCTGGGATTCTTGAAATCGTTATTATGCAATGCCTGGCCGAGGTGGGTTATTTCGACTGCATCGCTTGGCTGTGAATCGACGACTACCGCTGCAAGTTGTTCATATGATACTTGCTCCGACTCGCAAAGTAGCGCCGCGTGCACCAGACCGAGGTGGGTACTCATGGTAAACGTCAGCGACGCCAGGTCGAGTGCGGTCGCACCTCCAATGGCAGCTCCAAGATAGCGGACGTCGCTTGAAAGCGCGCCAAGCAGATCCTGCACCGCCAGATAGATTTCTTCGTCACCAGATATCGCCACAATGCCGTCTTGCCCGATTTCCCTCGGATAGGCTAGCAACGCACCATCCAGGTAGTTCGTTCCGTGCAAAATAGCGTTTGCTTTGCTGTCACGTGCTTCCTGTGGCGTGCCGGTAGAAAATTGAATAAGTGTGCGATCCCTAAGATGCGATCCAAGCCCGAATTCTTCGAACATGCGCGAGGTGCTGGCGTAGTCGTCGATACACACTGCAA
>JABIUH010000182.1 GCA_018701055.1 Woeseia sp.
CGAAAATGCGGTCGGAAAAAGAGAGCACGAAGCTGCGCTGTCTAATCTTTGCGCCGGTTACGTTAAGCTCGGAAAATATAGCGACGCACTAAAATATTGCAATCTGCTCCTGGCACGCAACGATAAGCACTGGCGAGGCTACAATAATCGTGCCGTTGTCTACATTCAGACCAAGCAATGGGACAAAGCACACCAAGACCTGACGCGAGGCGAAGAACTCAACCCTGGCGCGCGGACGCTAAAAGTCGCTCGATCGATGTACATGGATGCCGTTTACCCTGTGCGCGAGGAAGTCGAGATTGATGATAGACAGAAAAAAGGTGATGACGACTCTCAATCTTGAATGGTGGAAGGTAACGATTGGCGCCTGGATGTCACTTTTTTTGTTGGCCAACGCTCACGCAGGTGCCCAGGAGAACGGGCCGACCGTTCGTCATTTTTTCGATTCCAATACTGACAGAATTCCGGCCATGACCGCGTTTCCGAAGTATCCTTCGATTGCACGACGCGACAGAATAGAAGGGCAGGCAACCGTCTGCTTCAAGATTCGCGCGAACGGAAAAATCTCTAGAGCTGTGGTGACCAACAAGAGTCATCGCATCTTTTCGAAGCCTTCGTTGCGGGCAATACGCAAATCTAGTTTTGAACCAATAGGGCCAGCACAGATATTGGCAACAGCAAGAACCTGTCGAACCTATCGCTTTCGATTGGATCCGGTGCTGACAGAAAAAACAGAGACGTAATCAGCGGTTAGTGAACCTTCGCCCGTCCAACGTAATTAGTTTCCGTACCAAACCACATTTCCCCGGCAGGTTCGAAATAGTGTAGGTGACTCACCGATCCTGCCCCGCTGGGAATTGCGGTTTCCGTCAAGAAAGTTTGCGTGCCTGTATCGAACCCAACAAGTCGATTCGGATTTTTGCCGGTTTCGACAAGCCAGATTCGATCGTCTTTATCGACCGCCATGCCGCCCGGTTTGGAGTTCACTCCGCCGGGCAACAACCATTCTTCGAAATAATTGGACTGTGGATCGTAGCGCACGAGCGTACCGAATTCGAAATCCGTAAACCAAAGTTTTCCGTCAGACGTCGTTGCCAGCTGTCGAAAATCTGACTTAGCGTTTGGCGTTTCGATTTCCGTGACAGGCATATCGGCTCGATTTACACGGACGATTTGATTGTCTTCCGTGGCGATTGCCCATGGCGTTTTATCGGTTGTTATGACTATGTCACGTAGACGCAATTTCTTGTTCGGCATAGATATCAAGTTGACACTTTGGGACGGCCGTTTTAACCGGCCGACAAAATTGCTATTTCGGGTAGTAAACCAAATGTCACCGAAGTCATCGAAGGTCAGTGCGAAGGGATCCTTGGCTTTTTTGTCCAGTAGTAGAATCTCACTAATTCGCCCCGTCGCCGGGTTAAGCGAACCAATATATTTTCGTTTGCTGCTGGCAAACCACAGAACATGATTTGCGTCGATCAACAGAGATGTCGCTGCGGTTCCTTTGGGGAGGTCATAACGATTGAATTCGTTCGTTTCCAGAGAAAGATTCGCAGCGTAGTCACCCTTTTAGCTGATAAACCAGATGCGTCCGCCGCCATCCACGAAAACGTGCCCGGGCGATGTTTTCGGCCACGGAACCAGCCATTCACGAATATCGGCAGTATCCGCGTGAGCGCTGCTCGCAAACAGCAATACGCAAGCTGTCAGAAATGCAATTGCGTTTGCTTTCACCAATACTCCTATATCGCGTTTGCAGCGGCATCTGGAAACAAGGTGCTGAGTCCATTTCTGCTGGCATCACATATGCCCTTTTCTGTGATGAGACCGGTCACATATTTCGCCGGCGTCACATCGAAGGCGAAATTGCTGATATTGGTATTCGACGCAACCGTATTGACGAAACACAGATCTTCACCGGATCGTCCATAGATGGTCGTTACCTCATCTGGATTTCGTTCTTCAATAGGAATGTCACGCAAGCCGTCGTCAATGGTCCAATCGATTGTTGTCGAGGGTAGTGCGACATAGAACGGAATGCCATTGTCGTGCGCAGCCAGTGCTTTCAAATATGTGCCTATCTTGTTGGCAACGTCTCCACTTCGCGTCGTTCTGTCTGTACCGGTGATCACTAAATCGACCATGCCGTGTTGCATCAAATGTCCGCCCGCATTGTCGACGATTAATGTGTGCGGGACACCGTTTTCGGCAAGCTCCCACGCCGTTAATTGCGAACCCTGATTTCGGGGCCGGGTTTCATCGACCCAAACATGCACGGCTATGCCTTCGGCGTGTGCGAAGTAGATTGGTGCCGTTGCCGTTCCGTAGTTGATCGTCGCCAACGAGCCGGCATTGCAATGGGTCAACACGTTGACCGGTTGACCGTGTTTGCGGCGTGATATTTCCTTAATCAATTCCAGACCGTGAATGCCAATTCCGCGCGAAATCTCGACGTCCTCTTCGCATATGGCTTTGGCTTCGGCTTCAAGTATGTCTGCGAGACTGATGTCGGCGCTGTCTATTGTCGCGGCATCGAGTACTCGAATGACTCGATCTAGCGCCCAGCGTAGGTTTACGGCCGTGGGGCGTGTCTCACCTAGCGTTGCGGCCACGTCCTTGATCGCATTCGTCCCGTTTTCAGTTGCACCATATTCAAGTGCAGCCAGGTACAAGCTCCACGCTGCTGTCGCGCCAATGAGCGGCGCGCCGCGAACCAGCATCTCACTGATTGCGAAAGCGCCGTCCTGCCATTTGGTCAGGTCGTGGACAACGTATTCGTGTGGTAGTTTGCGTTGATCGATGATCTGTACGACCTTCGGATCGTCCTGTTTCTGCCAAATTGTGCGAAATTCCTCGCCAGTCTTCCTCAATGCGGTGTTCCCTTTACCCAATGTAGTCGTCAATTTGGCCATATTCTAACTCCGTATGACGATTCAGACCGTAATGCGTGAATTAAATTGGCATTGTGGATCGACGCTAATGATAATTTGAGGCGGTGATTCAGACCGGGAAAAAGTTCGTCGTCGCAATCAGCGCAAATGTGCTGATTTTCTCCATGCCGTACGCTGATGAGAAACTACCGTCCACTGCAGAACTTGAGGCTGCCGGCGCCGTCATCGGCAATATTGTGGTCGAGCGGGACAACGTCTTCGACACCAGCCAACCG
>JABIUH010000327.1 GCA_018701055.1 Woeseia sp.
CAGTAGTGCACAGATGCGGTTTCAAGCGGTTAGCTTGATGCGCGATATAACGGACCGGATGCGTGCCAACAGTGCCGGCCTCGCGAATTATGTCGTCACGACAAGCGGCACAGGTTCGAGTACTACTCCGTGTGTAGAAACAGGAGGCACGGCTGCCACTGACTGCACGGCGGCCGAGATGGCAGCCTACGATCTCTTTTTGTGGAAACGGGAGCTAAGTGACCTCCTACGGTCCACCAGCACTGGAGCCATCACATTGGTTGCGACCGCGGGCACAACGAATCGTTATCAAATTGTTATCACATGGGTCGAGCGTGCGGATACTCGAACCATGACCAATTCGGTGCAATTTTGATGCCCTCTAGAACAAGCGCTGTGAGACCGCGCAATCAAGAACGTGGTATCGGTATCGTCGAACTGATGATCGCCATCACGATTGGAATGGTGCTGATTGCTGGCGCACTAAGTGTCTTCGTCAACAGCCGTGCTACATACAACACCAACCAAGAATTTTCCCGTTTGATGGAAAACGGAAACTACGCGTTGGATGAGATTTCACGGAGCTTAAGGCTTGCTGGGTATTGGGGACGCAACAACGCTGGCGATCTAATCCGTCGTCGCACCGGCGACACGGGGTTTCCGGAGATCTATCTCAGTTCTGCCGCCACCAACGACTGCAGTGCCGGTTGGTACGCTAACACGACACGGCGAGTAGAAGGCTTGGAGAACACCAATTCGCCGTACGGCTCTACGTGTGTCCTCGATGCGCGTTACCAAGCCGGGACCGACGTGCTGGTTTTTCGGCACGTCGAACCGACTGAGGTTGCGACCGCCAGCCTGGTCGCCAACACCGTCTACATTCGAGCCGATCCAGCCGGGGCAGAGTTTTTTGTTGGAACGACTGAACCTACTGGGTTTACAGATACGGCGGCCAATTTCTTGTGTCGCGCAGAAGCCTACTACATAAGTCCGTTCAATCTCACGGTTGGTGATGGACTTCCGTCGCTAAAGCGGGCTGCGCTGGTAGCGGGCCCAGAACTCTTTGTACCGACAAATCCTGACGCGAGTGAGGTTGTGATTCCTGGAGTCGAGAATCTTCAAGTGAAATACGGCATTGACACGACTGACGATGGGTCGGCAAATCAGTACCTCAACGCCGACACGGTTGCCGCCACACAATGGGATGACATCGTTGCTGTGCGCGTGACCGTTCTCGTGCGGTCAGAATTTGAAGAGGCGCACTACTCGAATACGAGCTCATATCGTCTTCCCGACGGTCTGTACACGCCTAGCCCGGCGGATGGATTTCGTCGGATGGTGGTTACGCGAACTGTAGAACTGCGTAACTAAGCCTTGGAGGTTCGCATGAACAAATTTCAGTCCCAGCGTGGCAGTGCGCTTATTGTTTCGCTCATCTTCCTTGTCGTTCTCACTATCCTTGGCATATCGACGATGAGCACGTCTCGCCTGGAAATTAAGATGGCAGCCAATCAGCAAATGGCAACCCAAGCGTCCAACGCTTCGGAAAGCGGCATCGAAGCGACGCTTGATCAGGACGGCATTTTTGAGACGGAGGTGTCCGCAGGCGTTGACCTCGTCTTCTACTTTAACGAGAGCGCCTCAGGCTCTTTTGTAGTCGGATCAACGAAGTATGCAGAAAAGGCCAGCACCAATACGGTGTATGAAGCGACTGGCGCCGTTCCGACGGGCGGGTTTAGCTTAGGCAGCAAGGTCCTGGCCTACCATTTTCGAATCTTAAGCACCGGTGAGTCTGCGTTTGGCAGCGAAAGGCAGCAGACCCAAGGATTTTACAAAATTGGCCCGGGTTAACGGGCTGAAGTTTCCGTACGCGGAGGTGACATGAGACTTTTAGCAACTATTTCTTTAGGACTTGCACTGTGTGCAAGTGGCGCCAACGCACAATTGCGGCCGTCAGGCACGAACGGGTATGACTTATCCGAACGCGCATTGGAAAGCGCGACAGTCCGGATGTTCTTGCAGTCCGATGGCAACGGTAAGCTAGTGGCACGCGAATGTCCAAACTGCACGCCTATGCGCTTGATTGTAACACCGAAAACACAAGTCTTTATGGGAGGCAATCCGATCACATGGAATGCAGATTTAAATTTTGGCGCGAATACCGTGGACATTTTTTATGACCACGATAGCAAGATGATCAACCGCATTGTCGCGCCATGACGCTCGACGCGTTTAAGAATTGAATTAGAGGTCAAAGCCATGAAACGGAAATTTGATTCCATCAAGACATTTGCAGTGGCGGCGGTGCTCGGCATGACTGCTTTGATTCCTGCTCAAGCAGAAGATACCGAAATTTATACCGGTCTGAATTCCGCTGCTAATGGGATTGACCCGAATGTAATGTTTATCATCGATACGTCCGGTTCAATGGGGTCCAGTGTGACCTCAGTTATTGCAGCGTATGCACCAACAACAAATTATACGGGAACATGTGGTACGAATGGTCGGATTTATTTCTCGACAAGCGGCAATACACCATCGTGTAATTCAAGTTCGTATTTTAACGACAGCAAGTTCCGTTGCGCAGCAGCAAATAATCCGCTGTTCGGTACGAATGCCACAGGCTTTTATCAAGACAGGGTCGCTCGACTTGCGAGCGGTGGGTTTTTCAGTTCGAGGTCTAGATGGCGATCGCTGTCTAGATTCGATCACAACCCGACTCACGTCGACTGCAAAGCCGATGAAAATATCCATGGTGGCGATGACTATGATGCCGCGGACGGAGGCGGCGGAAATTATATCAGAAACAACACTTCCGGCTATACGACCAATGCGTCTAATAAGAAAAATTGGAATAGTACCGGCTCATTCACAACCATCTACAGTGCCAACTACATGCGCTACTACCACGGATCATCATCTGTGGTAACTACCGATCGAATTAGCATCGTTAAGGACGTCGTAAAGTCCATGATCGATGCCAACACAAATCTCAATATTTCGCTGATGCGATTCGACACCAACAGCTCCGGTACCGGACGTAACCGAGGCGGGCCCATTATCTTTCCGTTTTCCGACATCGATGCCACCGGTGTGCGTACGAACTTCAAATCTTCCATTGATGGGCTCTCCGCGAGTGGTAACACTCCATTGGCCGAAACGATGCGCGAGGCGGCACGGGTATATCGCGGCGAAACGGCCGTGTCTGGGCTTTCACCGAATAATATTCAGAGTGTCTCAACATCCTTCTTGAATGGTTCAACCACGTACGACACTCCTTTAGACGTCCAGTGCCAAAAGAACTTCATCATCTACTTGACAGACGGAGAACCGACAGCTGATTTTGAGTTTGACTCGAATATTAAAACCCTGATTAGTGGCTCCGACTTACCTTCCAATGACACATCATGCGGCGGCAATGATAACTGCCTGGACGAACTCGCCGAGTATCTGAACGAAGTTGATCAGATCTCGACACTTAACGGTAAGCAAAATGTGGTGACGTATACTATTGGCTTCTTTAGTAACCAGACATTGCTTAGCAATGCGGCCACCAAAGGCGGTGGCCAATATTACCTGGCAGACAACTTCGCAGCGTTGTCCGATGCATTTTCTCAAATCATTACAGAGATTCAAGCGGTAAACACTACCTTTACAGCACCAGCTGTATCGGTGAACGCGTTTAACCGAGTAACGAATCGAAAGGAGCTGTTCTTCACACTTTTCAAACCCAACAGCTCGCCGATTTGGACCGGCAACCTCAAGCGGTACGAGTTAGATTTCCTCTTGGACGGCAGCGGCGATCCGGTTGACTCCGATGGCGACGGTGAAGAAGACCCGCCGCAGGTCTTAGACCAAAACGGTACTGTGGCAGTCGATCCTCAAACTGGCTTCTTCGACATCTCGTCGACCAGTTACTGGACCCAATCGGCAGACTCTCCTGACGGCGACGAGACGTCGTTGGGTGGAGCAGCACGACTATTCGGCGCGACTCCGGGGAATCTTACGGCGGAGGATCCGGCCAATCGTACTGTCTACACGTATACCGGCGTAAAGACCGATCTTTCCGAACCAGAAAACTTGGTTCGGCCCAACACCACCATCTGCGGATCGTGCGGGACAAATGCACTCCTGACTACCGTTTTCATGGATTCGACGAGTACCACTACTACGGCGACATCACCGAGCCTACAAGACTTAATCGATTGGCGGGCCGGTGTCGACATTCGTGATGACAATGCTAATGGCGACAACACAGAGGCGCGGCAGGCGATGGCAGATCCTCTGCACACCAAACCGTTGCTTGTCACTTATGGATCGACCGATGCAAACCCGGACATCACGTTGTTTATGGCGACGAACGACGGCAGCTTACATGCCATGGACGTGGACGACGGAACGGAAGTCTTTACGTTTATCCCCCCCGAACAGATGGCGAAATCACGAACAGCCTTCGACAACACCGTTACGGGTTCGAAGACCTATGGCTTGGATGGCAGTCTGACGGTATTCCACAGGG
>JABIUH010000317.1 GCA_018701055.1 Woeseia sp.
ATAGTTTCGGAAATTTTTCGGGATGCAGCTTGCCCAGCATGACATTGCAGTCAGTGACGGTAAGCGGCCCTCCGTTGCGATAACTGGCAGGTCCGGGAAATGCGCCTGCCGAATCCGGGCCGATGCGATATCGAGCGCCGTCGAAATTTAGAATCGAGCCGCCACCTGCAGCAACGGTGTGGATCAACATCATTGGCGCACGAATCCTAACGCCCGCGACATGGGTTTCGAAGGCTTTCTCGAATTCTCCGTCGTAGTGGCTGACATCGGTCGACGTGCCCCCCATATCGAAGCCGATGACTTTTTCGAACCCTGCGATCTCAGACACTCTTGCCATGCCGACTACGCCGCCAGCGGGCCCGGAAAGAATGGCATCTTTTCCCTGGAAAAATCCGGACTCAGTTAGGCCACCGCTGGACTGCATGAACATCAAGCGCCCGCCATGCTGATTGAGTCCCCGCAATTCCTCTGCGACCTCATTGACGTATTTCGACAAAATGGGGGAGAGGTACGCGTCTACAACCGTCGTATCTCCACGTGAAATTAATTTCATGAGTGGGCTGGCATCGTGGCTGACGGAGATCTGGGGAAATCCGATGTCTCGTGCGATCGTTGCCAGGCGGTTTTCGTGGTCGTGATATCGATAGCCATGCATGAGCACGATAGCGATACTGCGTATGCCACGGTCGTAAAAGTTTTGTAGTTCGTTTGTTGCGCTGGCGTCGTCCATCTGTGTCAACACGCTGCCGTGTGCATCGATTCGTTCATCGATTTCCAGAACGTCGCTGTAGAGCATTTCAGGAAGCTCGATATTCAGCGCGAAGATGTCCGGACGATTCTGATAGCCAATTCTGAGGGCATCGCGAAACCCCTTTGTGATCACTAGTAGCGTCGGTTCGCCTTCTCGCTCGAGCAACGCGTTTGTTGCGACGGTTGTTCCCATTTTTACCGCGGCAATTTTGCTTACGGGAATCGAATCACCTTGTTCCACGCCGAGAATATCTTTTATCCCCTGAATGGATGAATCGCGATAGCGTTCCGGGTTTTCCGAGAGCAGTTTATGAACGATGATTTCGCCGCCCGGTTGGCGTGCTACAACATCGGTAAACGTGCCGCCGCGATCTATCCAAAATTCCCACTTATCGTCGGTATTGTCGACTGAGGTTTGTCCGTTCATTGCGTCTTACTCGCTGGATTTAATGATGGAAAATGCTTTTCGTTGCGCAAGTTCGGGTACCAATTCTCGTGGCGGCAAACCGTTTGTAGTGAAGCTGAATTTTGTGCCGAATTAATAATGGCATCCTGCACCGCAATGCCGTGGACTGCTTCTTCGACGGTGACCAGGAACGGTTGCTTGTTTTGACACGCGTCAGCAAATGCGAGCAATTCAGCAAACTCTATGTCGACCTCAGCGTAATTTTTAGTTTCGGCTTGTTGTTGTTCAAGTGCGCACGTGTCGAATACATGGTGGTCACGGAGTTGTGCCCACCCTAAGGTGCCAAAGACTTGTACTCGAAATTGCCTTGCCGTCGCACACAGGGTGCTGAGCATCCCTGACACGCCGTTTTCAAAGCCCAGCATGACAGACGTGGTGTCATCCATTTCGACATCGAGAATGTGACCCAAGCTCTGTGCGCGTACTTCAGCGATAGGTCCGCCGAGCCAGATAAAGGCGTCGACTATGTGGATCCCCATCGCGGTCATACCACCAGCCGGGCTTTCCTCAGTGCTGGCCCTCCACATTGTTTTGTCGTAATGAAGTCCAAATGGTCCGGAAAAATTGCCTTCCATATGGGTGATCGTGCCGAGCGCACCGTCATCGATCATTGCCTTTAGAGCTTGCATTGCAGGGAGGAATCGACGGTTATAGCCGACGGCGAGAACGATGTTGGCAGCGCTGGCGTTGTCGGCAGCCATTACTGCGTGGTCGTGCCTCATGGTCAACGGTTTTTCGACGAATACGTGTTTGCCTGCGTCGGCTGCGGCGGAGATCTGCTCAAAATGTTGGCTGTGTGGAGTGGCGAGAACTACTGCATCGATCGCATCGTCGTTCAATACTTCTTGATAGTCTGAGTGAATTTGTAGTTGTTGCGCTGCGCAATAGTCAGCATGTTTTTCCGGCGACCGTGCGACTGCATGAGTGAAGCGAATTTTGTCGCTTTGCGGTTGGCCTTTCTGCTGACACGAGTCAACAAGGCGCTGACCCCAGCGGCCTACGCCGACAATTGCACATCGTAACATTTCGTCTTCCTCTTATATTTTATCGATGTGTAATTTGTCGAGTTCCGCTTGTAGATAGGCTTTTCTATCTTCTGGCTTCACCTTGGCCGATTCAATAACAATTTCACCGTATCGTTTTCCATATTCACGAATGACTTTTTCATCATCATAGCCATCCAGGAGTGGGCGCTCAATGACCGAATCTTGGGTGAAGGTTGGTACGACTCCTGATACTTCGGCCGGCAATGACGTGAATGCTTCGCCGTCACGAACGGCGCGAATGCCATCTCGTACTAGCTTGCGCATCATGCCGACACCGCGATCTGTATCGACCCACGTCTCCCGTTCATGAATTGCGATAGGGCCTTGCGACATAATGGCCTCGTAGTCGCCGGGTTCACGCTGCTGTTCTTCCCGCTCCCGATCGTCCAACTGTCCGACGGCATCAATTTTGTCTTTGCCGACCGCCGTGGGGTCACCATTTTTATCGGGATCAACACTGTCGTTAAAAAAGCGCCAGCCCATGACATGGGTATGTGTGTCGTCAATTGGACGAAAGAAGCGCGTTGTCGCGACGCGTTGAAAGGCTTTTTCGTCATCCGGTCGCTCCCAGAATGCGCCGGCTTGGTTGTAATTCGGAAGTATTGATTCAGTGGTGCGTAACCAGACGTTGTCTTTCCAACGGCGAACGTTGACGTTCATCATTCCAATTGGAGTCTTGACCCAATCGAGGACTGGCATGACGCCCCATGAGTCATCGAACTGTGTGCCACTAATGGAGGTATGCAGGAATACGCTGTGTACCGGGTCCTGGGTGTTCTCAGCAATCTGCATCCAGTTGCACGGGTAGTGAAGAGAGTAGGGCACCAATTCACTGTTTTCGTCGTGATAGTCCTCGTAGGTATCGAGGAAGGGGAAGTCGGGTACGGTATCTGGCGGTCCCATGTAAGTGAATATGATTCCTTTGAATTCCTTAACTGGGTAGGCGCCATGACAGAACTTTTTGTAGTTAGTATTCGTAGGACTATTGGGCGTTTCGAGTATTGTACCGTCCGGCGCAAAATGCCAACCGTGATAGCAACAGCGAATCCCCTCCTCAGTTGCGATTCCATATTCCAGCGACGCACCACGATGCGAGCAGTGTTTTTCGACTAAGCCGAGGGTGCCTTTCGTCGTGCGGAATAAAACCAGCTCTTCGCCGAGGAGTTTCACCAGTAACGGTAAATCGAGCAATTCTTCCGTTAACGCGACCGGCTGCCAGGTGCGTCGCAGATATTCGCCACCATCAGTGCCGGGTCCCACTTGGGTGATTTCAACATCGGGACCCATGTCGTGTTTGCGCAGATAGCCCGAATAAGGTTGCTCGATCCAATGTTTCATTGTTATTCCACCCCTGACCTGACATATTTGTATACTTATTGGATATGAACCGTATACATATCATCGGAGGAGCGCAACTCGATGCAGTCACTGCATTGGGATTGAAAATATGGACAAAAATCGAGAACCGGTTAAGTGGGAAGAGCTGAGTTGGGAGCAGATTGCAAAAATTCGCGACGACGGCATCGACATGGTCATTCTGCCAGTGGGCGCAACCGAACAGCACGGATTGCACCTGCCCACGGGCGTGGACACGCTGTCAGCGGTGGCGATTGCTGAGGGCGTATCTGCAATCACCGGAATTCCGGTACTCCCATCGATGGCATACGGCTGTTCGTTGGGGCATTCAAAAAAGTGGCCTGGCACGTTGCCGTTACGACCCGAAACCTTGTCGAAAATTATCAGTGAGTTGACCGAATGGATTTATTCAGCCGGTTTTACACGTTTGCTAATTTTGAATGGGCACGTAACGAACTTCGCTCCGCTGCGCTGTGGATTGGAAAACGTGCGGGCTGATATACCAGAGATGAAAATTTCGCTGCGATCAATTTGGGAGCTAACTCAGGAAGTGAAAGACTTCTATGAGCAGGATGCCGGCGATAACTGGCACGCGAACAACGCCGAAACATCGTTAATGCTGCACCTCAGGCCGGACCTTGTTGAGATGGACAAAGCACAGGATGAGCCCAACCGATCAGAAAATTGCTTTTTTTCCTATACGGTCGATAAGGAAAGTATTTGTGGCGGCGTTGGAGCACCCAGCGAAGGCAATGAAGGTCAGGGAAAGTTTATCCTTGAGAGTTGTATCGAAAACTTATCAAAAATGCTTGTAAACGCGCTTAGCGAAAAAGCGCCATTGGATAAATCATGAACGAAGATGCAAGCGCAGCAGGCTTAAGGTCACACCTTGACGAGCACAACGTAAAATATCTGATCCCTAGTTTCGTTGATATGCACGGCATCCCTAAAACGAAAATGGTGCCGATTGCACACTTGGATAGGATGCTCGGCGGCTCGGAACTCTTTACTGGCGCAGCACTAGACGGTGTGCCACAGGATGTTGCTGACAATGAAGTTGGTGCGCATCCTGATCCCAACTCCTGCATGATTGTTCCGTGGCGAACGGATTCTGCGTGGTTTGCCAGCGATTTGTGGCATGAGGGAGCGCCGTTTCCGGCCTGTAGCCGCGTCATCTTGAAACGAGTCCTGGCAAGAGCGCAGGAGATGGGCTTCACCGTGAACTGCGGTATTGAGGCTGAATTTTTTGTTCTGCAGGAAAGTGCCGCGGGCCCAGGGCCTGTTAGTACCTTGGGAGATTTGGAAAAACCGGCCTACGACGCCGTGCGACTGATGGACAATCTAGATAGTTGGTTGGGCGAAACCGTCGACGCAATGAATAAACTCGGTTGGGATGTTTATTCCTTTGACCATGAAGACGGTATTGGTCAGTTTGAAATTGATTTCGATTTCGCCGATGCGCTTACCATGGCAGATCGCTTTGTTTTTCTGCGGGTGTTGACCAACGAAATTGCGCGTAAGAACGACTGCTTTTCATCGTTCATGCCGAAGCCATTCGCCGATAAGGCTGGCAGTGGCGCGCACTATAATGTGTCGCTCGCTGACACGAGCGGTAACAATCTCTTTGAGATCGGTAATGACCGAGACAGTAGAGGTTGTGAGTTGACTGACTTAGGCTACCAATTCGTCGCGGGCGTGATGCGACATTTACCTGCGATTCAGGCGGTTGCTGCGCCTACGGTCAATAGCTATAAGCGACTAATCATGAAGGGCAGTACCTCCGGTTACACGTGGGCGCCGTGCTTCGTGTCCTACGGTAATAACAATCGAACCAACACCGTACGTATTCCTGCTGGCGGTGGAAGGATTGAGCTACGCTCGGCCGATAGTGCATGCAATCCTTATCTGGGTATCGCGATGATGGTTGCGGCCGGTTTAGAAGGGATAAGCGAGCAATTGGATCCAGGAGAGCCACATCGCGAAAACCTGTATCTGAAGTCCGACGAGGAACGTAGTAAAGAAGGTATCGTATGGTTGCCGCGAACGCTCGAAGAAGCCATCGATGAGTTCGAAAAAGATTCCTTAAGTAAAGCGGTATTTGGTGACTTGATGTTCGATGCCTGGCGAGAACACAAACGAGCAGAGTGGCTCAGCTATTTGAACCACGTATCGGATTGGGAGCGCAATCAATACCTGAAGCAGTTTTAGTTTGGTTGATGTGGCTCACATTTGATTTTGCAGAGAAACATTAGGGGCACTAATGAACGTTAGCGAATCAGGGATCACTCAACTGGCGCAGCTGTCGCTGCAAATTTCGAATCCCGATGTAAGTTTGCCCTTCTACACCGAAAAACTCGGTATGACGCTCTTGGCGGAGCGTGCCGACGGCAATGAAACTCGCTACTTTCTTGGGTTCGTGCAACCTGGTCATCAAATGACGAAACATGATTTCGATCCGTCCGCGTGGCAGACACGCAGCTATCTGGAGCTTGTCCACAAACGTCACGATCCTGAACTGGATGTCCGCAAACAGCCGGACGTCAATGAGGGCTACTGGAAAATTGCGCTCTCGGTGAGTGAGCTTGATATCGCGCATGCGCGGCTGATTAAAAACGGCGTTGAAGTGGATTCGCCGCGGCAGGTAGGGGACATCGCCTATCTTTGTCATTTTAGCGACCCGGATGGATATTGTATTGAGTTGATCCAACATGACTTTTTGCAAAATCATCAATCCATACCAGAAGATGTTTCCTATGCACTAGGCTCGCGCCCAACGTTCTCGTTAATCACCTACCGCGTCAAAGATGTGGAGGCCAGTTTGCGTTTCTACACCGAGTTTTTGGGATTGCGTTTGCTTTCCGTCCAGCCCGTTCCGACGCGCGAATTTACGTTATATTTTCTGGCTTGCACTGAAGAGGCTCCACCGCATGTGAATCTCGAACACGTCGGCAATCGTGAGTGGCTGTGGCAGCGTCCGTATACGATAGTCGAACTGCAGCATATTTGGGGTACAGAAAAGCGCAACGATTTTGCTTATCGAACCGGAGCTGAATCAGGGTTTGAGAGCATTAGTTTCGCAACGCGGGATCTATCTGCTTTGCAGGATTTAGCCGCACAACAAAATATGACGATTAGCGTTGTCGAGAGCGACTCAACCCTTCGAGCTACGACCGCGACCGTAGTCGACCCGGACGGCTATTCAGTAAGGTTAATCGACAAGGCGGCAGAGAGTTGAAAACAGTAGCGAAGGGCGAATCAAAAAAAGTGCTTGGCGAAGATATTTTCAACACCATTAAAGAAGAAATTCTGAATGCGGATGTATTGCCCGGCTCGATACTTGATGAAGCCAAATTAATGTTGCGATTCGGTGTCAGTCGAACGCCCATTCGAGAGGCAATAAGACGGCTGATTTCGAGTGATTTGGTTGGCATGGAGCCGCATCGCAGTGCCTATGTTAAGCCGCTGACAATCGATTCCATTAGCGAGTTTTTTGAGGCCTACCAATTGACGCAACGAATGGTCTTTATTCTTAGCGCCGACAGAATTAGTGGCGAGGCGGTGAAGGCCATTACGCGGGTGGAAAAACAAATTGCTACTGCGTGCCGCAAGCAGGACATTAGAGCGATCAGACGGTTAAACGACACTTTTTACGGGATGGTTGCGGAAGGATCGTCGAATAAATTTCTGCAAGAGCTATATATCAAGCTACGGGAATTCAGCTCGCGACTCTCGGCAATTATTCATAAGTCGTTAATTGGTGATGAATGGGATGTGCATGCGGAAACATTGCAGCGAGACCACGACAAAATAATTTCTGCGTTAGCCGACAAAAATTGCGACGCGATTGGAGAAATCTCAGATCAGGACGTGGCGCTATTCAGGCGAAAAGTTTACAAGGCGTTAGAACGTCGGGTACCCGAGGGCGCGCAATTCGTTTCGCCAAAATAATCGACTGCAACCGAACGTTTGGGTTCTAAACTCGTAGTGAAAAAATCGCATCGCCAGATGAATTGGCGATGCGAAGCAAGATTAGTCGAAGCGATGTTAGGGCTTGACGAATTTAAGCGTCATGCGATTTGATTCGCCAATCGCTTTGACCGCCGCCATTCTGGCCGGGTTATCCTGCGCACCGTTGTAACTCGGCGGTAGGCGCCAAACTGATTCCGATTCGGTCGGCCGATCCTTGTCGTTGGCGTTGATGTCTGACTCTGCTGCAAGTTCGAATCCGGCCGCCTCCATCATTTCGACGACGTGGTCCCTTTTGAGGTAACCGTTTTGGCCGTTCGACCACGCGTCAGACATGTTGTCCTGCGCATGATGTTGAACAATGCCGACGATTCCACCGGACTTGAGTACGTCCCAAGAATTGCGAACCGCATCTTTCAAGTGCGCGGCGCTCGGCGCTGAATAATTCATGTTGTGCAGCGCACGGAAGAACAGGACTGCATCCGCTGTGCCATGCAGTGACTTCGGTAGTGCGCCGAAGACGAACGCGTCCACGCTCGCCCAGTTATCTTCGCGTCTGGCTTTATTCTTCGACGTCCAGTCGGAGATCCAAGTTTTGCGAGACGCCACAAAGTCAGCGCTGTCGTAGCCGATGCCTGTCCATGTGTCGACGGTATAGTCAGCGCCGATTAGTTTGCCGTTCGCACCAAGGTATGGGAGCAATATTCCGGTGTACCAAACACTACCGGGCAGTGCCTCAACGACCGTCATGCCCGGTTCAATGCCGAAGAAGTTTAGGGTTTCTTCCGGATTTCGATACTGGTAGCGGGCACGGTTTTCGTCCGATTGTGTCGCTAAAATATCCGCGAGGTTGTTGTCTTCTGCGACTGCCGATGTCATGGTCAAGAGGCTAGTAACGAGCATGACCAATGTAATGCGTATTCTTTTCATTTGGGTCCCTCCGATTGCGGATCCGCGATTGTAATTCCTTGTCGCTTCAATTTCCCACAAATCACTTTTTGGTCGGGCATGCCCGACCGCTTTGGGTCCGCGCTGAGTTTTTCGCGTCGCCATAATATTGAAATCAGGTAGCTACAACTATTTTCGTTCGTCTTCGTTTTCCAGCGATTCAACCTCGCCGAGAATGGCATCGATATCCTCATCCGGTTCGTCAGTGGAAACCACCGGTGCTTTTTGCGCAGTCACAACAATACTCTCGATGACAGACATCCGCAGGTCGACCTTTTCAGTTTTCTCGACTTTGCTCTCGTCGTTGTCCTGTGCCCACCCTATGCCGGCCGTTAGGCAGAACACAGCAAAAATCATTCGTTTCATTTTCCAATTCCTTGGCCTAATGGCCCTTGATTATTGTTTGCTGAACTTTTCGTTTTTCAGTTCTCATGATCCCAAATTCCATTCTCATTGAGCGCATAAATAAATCGATAACCGCTCTGCCGAGATTTTCGAATTGTATTATCTATTTCTAATAACCAACTCGAGTCATCAGCTTGCCTGATCGCAAGCACTGCATGATGCTGTCTTACCGAACGGTCGTAACTTACAACGACGCGCATGTCGTCGGCCTGGTAGCCGAGCTCCCGCAGCAGAAAGTATTTCGCTGTCGCATAATCTTCGCAGTCCCCGCCGCGATAAAGAAAATCGAGCAAGGTGGACCAGTGATTTCGAAGCTTGGCTTGGCCACCTTCTGCTACCGACAAAGACATCTGCTTGCGATCGCGTCGATAGCGCCGTTTATTGATATAGCGATTGACGAGCTTTAACTGCTGGTCGGGTTCGAGATTCGCGCCTTTCTGAAGAATGATTCGCAGTCCGTTTAGACGGCCTTCGCATTTTTCTTCTGTCAACATGCAGTCGTCTATTGCGGCTCTTTCGTCTGCGTGTCTTTCTAGTGTGTCGCCCCACGCAGGTAATGCTGAAGCTTCGGCAAGGTAGGTTTCCGGCGTATCAAAACGGTATCCAGCGACCGCAGAGAGGGGCAAAAGTATTAGCAGCGCCGTGGTTAGCTTGGATTTCGGCACGTCGCGCTCCGCCGTGGCCTGCAGGCATTGTATGAGTTGAAATTTGCCATCTATTGATAGTACTACAATGCCGCAGCTGAACGGCCATGATGCCATCCAAACTCGAATTGGGCGTTCTTAGGTCGCTGCTCATCGGATATTAGCTTGATATCCCGTGGTATTGTCCAGTTGTTGCCATAGCTCCGAAATTACAAAGGATCACTCAATGGGAAAAAAATCTAAAACACCTGTCTTATCTGCCGACATTTCTCGGCGAGATTTTGTTAACGGCGCATTGGTCGGAGTTGGAGCGGCACTCTTGAAATCTGCTGCGCCGGCGTCTGCGGCAGGTTCGAAAGCGGCCGGTGTTTTCACCGATGCATGGACTGGCTACGGCGGTGTTGGTGACTACGCACAGTCCAACGGCAATATTGCATCCGTTCGGGACGCGGCGCATTTAATTCGCGACGGATTGATCGAGCCGATGTTGGATGACGCCGAAGATCTAGACGAAGAATTCGACATGGTCATTATTGGTGGCGGATTTTCAGGTATTGGCGCCGCTTATCAGTGCCACAAGGAATTCGGCAGTAGCAAAAGATGTTTGATTCTCGAAAATCATCCGGTGTTTGGTGGTGAAGCGAAACAAAATGAATTTGAGGTAGACGGCTACCGAATTTTTGGGCCGCAAGGCTCAAACGATTTTGGCGTGCCTGACAAGAACAGCGATAGCCTTATCGCTGACATATATCGTGACACTGGTATTCCGTTTGAATTCGATTTTGTGCATCAGGACCCGACGAAAACAGAGGTCGTATCTCCTGTGGAAAACTACTACGGCATGTTCTGGGAAGAGGAAATTTACGATACTGGGTATTACCTGGGTGAAGATGCCAAAACGCCGTGGGTCGTCAATCCAAGAAGTGACAATCTTGCTCGGTTACCCTGGGATGAGGCATTCAAGGAAGAGCTCAATCGAGCATTCGCGGACAACGAAATTTATTACGAAGGCGACGATCTCGATCGTTGGCTCGACAGCATGACCTACAAGGAATTACTCGAGGATGTCATGGGCTTCAGCCCTAAAGTCACTGAGTATTTTGATCCTATTATCGCTAACTCAATGGGCGGCGTAGGAGCTGACGTTTACTCTGCCTTTTCCGCAAAAGAATTGGAGATGCCAGGCACGCAGGCTCGGTACGACGCCAGTCCAGACGGAACCCCGGGCGCTCTCAGTTTTCCCGGTGGCAACACAGCGATTTTTAGACACATAGTTAAGTACCTCATGCCAGATAGCATAAAGGGCGGGAATTCGTTTGAGGAGATACTTTACAACCCGATCGATTTCGAAAGCCTTGATCGATCTGATAATCCTTTAAGTATCAGACAGAACGCGACAGTGGTGGACGTGCGTCACGACGGGGCTGCCGAGAATGCTGATAGGGTTAATGTTGCTTATTATCAGGATGGCAAGATCAAAAAGGTCAGGGCTAAAACAGTCGTTGTGTCCGTCGGCGGTTGGGTGGCTCGGAAAATAGTGAGTGACTTGCCCGATCAAATAACCGAGGCGTACAGTCAGTTTTACCATTCACCCATTCTGGTGGTGAACGTCGCGTTTCGAAATTGGCGATTTCTGGACAAATTAGGCATCTCGTCTGCACGTTGGTTCAAGGGATTCGGTACTTGTTTCTCAATCAGGCGGCCGATGGAAACCGGTAAACACACACAGCCCTATGATCCGGATAAACCGATGGTCATGACGTTCTACGTTCCCTTCAACAATCCCGGGCATTCGTTGGAACAACAAGGCGCATTGGGACGGGCGGAGATGCTAAGCAAATCGTATAGCGACTACGAGAACGAAATCGTCGGTCAGTTGAGCAGCATGTTCTCCGACTACGGTTTTGATGCCGAAGAGGATATTGCCGGCATCGTTCTGAATCGATGGGGTCATGCCTACATATCGCCGCAGCCCGGCTTTCATTTTGGTAAAGACGGAGAAGAGGCGCCCAAGGAAATCGTGAAAAAGGGTTACGGCCGTATTTATTTCGGACACTCAGAACTCAGCGGCTACATGAGTCATACAAGGGCGCTAAATGAAGGTTCTCGTGCTGCGAAGTCCGCGTTCGAGAAGATTTAGGCGCGTTCTTAATGATCACGCGGGTTTATCGAGAAATGGCGTTTGCACGTTTAAAAGTATGCCGCATTAAGCGCTGGGCCACGTAATTGCCTATTTAGAATTTAGATCTAATGGATTTAAAAACACGTGATTTCTAATAGTCAGGAGATCCGCATGCCATCAGAGCCGATAGACTCAGAGATAATCGATCTTTACGATCAATATTGCCACGGTGATATGGATCGGCGTGACTTCTTCAGCCGTGCAGCGAAAGTCGTCGTAGGTGGCGTTTCGGCCCTGGCAATGGCCGAATCCTTATTGCCAAATTATGCAGAAGCGGCGCTGATTTCATTTACGGACGAACGCATCAAGCCCACATACGTTAACTATCCGTCGTTGGGCGGTACGTCGGGAGAAATGCGGGGTTATCTGGTTAAGCCCGTGGGTGACGGGCCGTTCCCGATTGTTTTGGTGATTCACGAAAATCGGGGCTTGAACCCGCATATTGAAGACGTTGCACGTGGATTTGCTGTTGAGGGTTTTATGGCGCTGGCGCCCGATGGGCTTGCTCCCGCAGGAGGCTATCCGGGAAATGATGATGATGGTCGAACACTGCAACGAAGTCTTGATCAAACCAGCCTCAGAATGGACATGCAAAATAGTGCTGAATATTTGCTGGCGCACAATGATGGAGCGGGAAAGCTCGGCGTAACCGGTTTTTGCTGGGGTGGGTCAGTGACGAATGATCTCGCATCAAGGCTTGGCGATTCTGTCGCAGCGGCAGCGCCTTTTTATGGCTCAGGCATTGATGCCGAACAAGCAGCGACGATTAAGGCCAAACTGATGATCCAAGCGGCCGAAGATGACCAACGTATTAACGCAGCATGGCCCGATTTCGAAGCCGCGCTGAAAGGTGCGGATGTTGACTATGTTAGGCATATCTATCCTGGCACGGGACATGGTTTCCATAACAATTCGACGCCACGTTACAAAGAAGAGGCAGCCACATTGGCGTGGAATCGCACAGTTGAATTGTTTCGAGCTGAGTTGCAGCTAACAGGGGGCATATCTCTCTTTCGAATCCAAGAAACGCCTTCGCGAGTGCTGCGCTGAAGTTCAATGTTCGCTAAGTGTCATCGCGAGCACAGCGACACGATCCAGTACCCACGAAATGTCTTCGCGAGCGTAGCGACGCGATCCAAACGGTGTTGAACGAAAATGAATTGCTTCGTCACTTCGTTCCTCGCAAAGACTGGGGATGGAGGTGATTGCGCATCCACTAATCCAAAAGGCGCTTTCGCGAGCGGACCTGACCCGATTCATTCTGAAGTGCCTAATTCGGAAGCGCGTCGGTCAACCCCTTGATGTAACTTTCGTGATGGTGGATGTCGCCGTGATTGGCGCCTTCTATCACCAACAACTTCGTCGTGGGCTTTGCCAGTTCTTGCAAATCATAGCTGTGGCTTATCGGTATGAAAGTATCTTCGTCGCCATGCACTAGAATTATAGGCATGTCGATGTCTGGTATGCCTTCGTCGTTGCGCAGTGGGTAGCGAAGAATCGACGAGGGGAAAAGTGGATACTGGTCTTTTGCCATCGCCAGCATACTGCTGAACGGCGAAACCAAAATAACGAGATCCGAGCGAACGCCTTTCGCGAGCTTTACTGCAAGGGCAGCGCCCAATGATCGGCCGTAGATGACGATCGGTTTGTTATCGTAATTTGGGGAGATTACATTCCACGCGGCGCGTATATCCTCGTGTAGCTGCGACTCGCTTTCAATCTGACCAGTGCTTTTCCCATAACCACGGTAGTCCAACATAAACATGTCGTAGTTGATGCGTTGATAAAATTCTACGTCGCTCGTCCACGTTTCCAGATTGCCGCCGTTTCCGTGCAAAAAGAAAACTAATCCGCGGGAGTTCGGTTGCCGAAAATACAATGAATTGAGTTTGGCGCCGTCGACTGAGACGTTTATTTCTCGGAATGGCACGTCAAAATCAAAGTGGTGATCGGCTGGTAATGTCGTGCCACTAAATATCAAATCTTCCTGGGCGATATATAAGTAGACCAAAAACATCCCATAGAAAGCCACCGGAATGCTAAGGCCGACTAGCAGTAGTTTTTTAACGACTTGTCGAGCTACCATCGATTACCTTTTGTGGTGTGGATTTATCTAAAACGTCCGGACATCTAAATATGCAAGCGCACCACGATTATTACTCAAGCGCTCCTGTTCCGGGACACTCTCTGGCTTCTCCTTGCGTGTCGGGCATCTGTGCGAGGTCGCCTGCATCTACTACCGGCGCAGACCAATCATCTTGCCAAATGCATTCCCAGTAATAACTGCGGCGAAAATGGAATTCCCAGGCTGCCTCACGTCGTTGGAAAAATGCGACGCCGTAGAGGCGTTGCATCGCTTCCAATTCGCGTGAATATCGGAGGGGACCCGCATCAATCGGGTCGTGGCCCATTTCCACTATGAGTTTGGCAATTTTCTCCTTTGCCTCGCGGTCATCAGCGGCAATCGGAATGCTCACGGGTCCACCGACGACATCGGGATCGTCAATGACATAGCTCGCTTGTAGCGCAAATGTTTTCATAACCCGCGCCCCCGGATTCCACTGCTGAATCATTTCTGCACTTGAGGTTTCAAGCATCGGGACGTAGTAACCATCCTCGCCTTGTTCGTGGGGAAAAGAAATATCGATGACAATCTTGTTATCTAGCGATCCAAGGTTTTGCGCAACGGTTTCCATTGCCGGCCAGGGAACTGCGAGAACAACAATGTCGCCCGCCTGTGCGGCTTCTCGTTGTGTTGTCGCCCGAGAATTGCCACCGGTTATCTCGACTACAGCGCGGGCCTTCTCACCATCCGGGTCTCGAGAGCCGTATATGACCGCATAACCGAGTTCAACAAATTTCGGTCCGAGTGAATCACCCATATCACCCGTCCCAATGATTGCGATCGTCGGTTTCGGCTGAGCAACCGACACTCCGGTAAGCACGAACGTGAAAACCCCAGCGAGCAAAAACCTTCTAATAGCCATTTCTAATAGAGCTCCTCATTTGTATGATGCGCTTATTGGACAATATTCAGGACGCCCATCATTTGCCAGTCATATTGACCAGATATGTGGGAATTAAATAGGACACACACAATAAGATCGTCAAATTGAGCTTTTGTGCTGAATAAATCACGACACTCATGAATAACTCGTCAATTTGGCCAGTTATGCAATCCGAGACACTTATGGGCGTCCTGTTTAATCGGTTATGAGAGGGGAGCAAAAAAGCTACAATTTTCCGGGTCGACGCAGTTGTGAGTGTCCTGATCTTTCTTATGTAATTTGGTATTGAGAGTGGACTTTGAATAGACTTCCAATATCACTAAAACTTGAATCACATTTTCTCGTTTATTCCTAAGTTCGCTAATTCGACTGGAGAATCAGAATGCTCGCTCAACCGCGCTATCGGAAGAAAGTTTTAGTCACCCTGGTTTCTCTAGTAACGAGCATTCTTCTCATCGGCTGCGCATCTCAATCAGATCGCGGCACGGTGGCGAACGTATCGAGTACACCGATTGGCCCCTTACGTCCGCCCATCATGGGCAGGAATGCCGGCGTATCCGCCGGCCATCCACTGACCACTTCGGCCGCTCTTGAGATTTTGCAGCAAGGCGGAAACGCGTTTGACGCGGGTGTTGCGGCCTTGCTTGTCGGTGGCGTCGCCGAGCAGGATTTATACGGAATCGGCGGTGAGGCGCTGATACTCGTTTATCCGGAACATGAGAAAAAAGTCACCTCAATTACCGGGCAGGGTTGGGCGCCCGCTGCTGCGAATATCGAGGATTGGCAGAACGCCGGAAAAACCCTGGAAGGCCAGGGCCTGGATGCGTCTGTTGTCCCTGGTGCCATTCACGCCGCGCTAACGGTGTTGGAACGATGGGGAACCATGAGTTTTGAAATGGTTTCTCGGCGGGCAATTGAATATGCAGAGCATGGCTTTCCTCTACGAGGCCGTACCGCTAATGCGATCGAACGAGACATCGAATTCATCAATCAATGGCCGGGCAACCAAAGTTTCTGGCTTAAGAAAGATGGTTCACTTTACAAGCCCGGCGAAAACATTCGTTTTCCTGGCATGGCAAACACATTCAAGCGGATGCTCGAAGCAGAGCACGGTGCGGCAGACGAAAGCCGTGAAGCGGGCATCGTTGCCGCGCGAAATCGCTTTTATCAGGGCGACATTGCAGAGGAGATGGTTGCATTCCTGCAGGAAAATGGAGCGCCATACGAGCTAGCCGATTTCGCTGAGTATTTTGCACGCGTCGAGGAACCCTCATCCACAACCTACAAGAACTTCACTGTCTATAAACAACCGTTCAACAGCCAGGGGCCAATGCTTCTGCAAACATTAAACTTGCTGGAAAATTTTGATCTACAGGCAATGGGGCATAACAGCGCCAACTATGCGCATGTATTGATCGAAGCGATGAAACTTGCTTACGCGGATAGAGATACGTATTACGCGGATCAAGACTTTGTAGACGTGCCGGCAATCGGGCTGTTATCTAAGGCCTACGCCGCACAACGCGCCAAGCTTATTGATCTGACTCGTGCTTCACAGGATTTCAGCGCTGGTGATCCGCTTCCGTTCGACCCGGATGTTGATACGTGGCCTTACTGGAAGGCTGGCGAAAGTCTGCCCGTGGCCCAGTTGTCAGCGGACCTGACTGATTTTCCGGAATCAGCGAAGGATACCTCGCACATCGCAATCATTGATGAAGATGGCAACGTGTTTGATAGCACGCCGAGCGGCGGTTGGATCGGCGGTGCCGTTATTTTGGGTGATACCGGAATTGGCATGAGTGTTCGCGGCGAGCAATTTTGGTTAGACGACAGGCGCGCGCAACAGTTACGCGCTCGATCGCGACCAAGATACACACTGACGCCCAGTATTGTTTTTCAGGACGGCAAACCTTTAATGGCCGTAGGCACACCAGGCGGTGACAATCAGGAACAGACGATTTTACAAACGTTCTTGAACGTCACTGAATTTTGGCCTAGCTGGTATCCCAATTTGCATGCTGCGATCGAATGGCCGCGCGTGCAAACCTTGCATTTCTACCAATCGTTTTGGCCGCATACGTCAGGATTCAATAGAGTGAATTTGGAAGTCGGGATCGGCCAGGACGTAATCGATGAAATGATAAAACGGGGCCATGACGTAACCGTATTGCCCCCATTCCGTATTTCAGGGTGTGCAACTGCGGTTCTCTTGGACCCCAACACAGGTAATCGCATTGCCGCCGCCGACCCCCGGCGGGATTGTTACGCGATTGCCTACTAGATCAATCTTCGCCGTCCATATATTGTTGCGATTGATGCGTATTTTTTTCTCGGTTTCCTTCATTGGATTGCTTACGTGCGGGTGCGTTGAGAAGAATGACGTTCGCAGCGTTCGTGCCGACAACGCTTTGCCTATTGAGTACGAATCAATACCGATTAGTGACGCGACTGAAAACTATCCTGATTTTCTGCCAGAGTTGGCGCTAGAGGCAGTGGCAGCGACCTCGGCCAACGCGAGTGTCGGCGATCTAGACATGGATGGAGATCTCGACGTTGTTCTGGTCAAAGGGAGGCACTGGCCACTGGAAGATCGCGTTTTATTTGGCGACGGTGGCGGCGAGTTCACTGCAGGCAGATACCTGAGCGAGATTGCCGACCGATCGTACTCGGGTTCTTTAGCAGACCTAGATCTGGACGGTGATCTCGATATTGTTATTAGTAACGATAGGCCGGATCCCAGTCTTATCTATCTGAATGATGGCACTGGAGCGTTCGTCATTGGTTCTACGTTCGGCAAAGCAGAGTGGCCGACTAGAAACGCCAGCGTAGCGGATGTAAATGGTGATGGCTTTGCGGACGTGATTGTTGCCAATCGATATGGTGACAATCAGGGCGGCAACTACATCTGCCTTAACCAAGGCAATGCCGAATTTTCCGAGGACTGCGTTCTGTTTTCGACAGAATCCTCAACGACCATCACCCCAGCAGATTTCGACGGCAACGACCTCACTGACCTTGTCGTACCGCATCGCGATGGCGGGCAAAGTTACGTCTATGTACAAGAATCAGCAGAGGAAATGAGTTTCAGACGTGTGCCGTTTGGTCCCGCTGATGCGGTCATCCGTGCCTCGCAGGTGGCGGATTTCAACGGCGACGGCGTACTCGATATCGTTGCGATCAACGCGGGCATGTCGGAGGGTGACGACGGGACGGCTTCAGATCGACGTCAGACACCGGGCGTTTCGATTTTTCTCGGCGAAACAGGGGGTCTATTTTCGACCGCAATCCCGATTGGAAACGCAGGCTCGGTTCCTTACGCACTTTCTATCGGTGATCTCGACCTCGACGGAACAACTGATATTGTTGTTGGCCATGTCGAAGCACCGTCGGTGGTCTACTTTAATAATGGGTCTGAACCAGGATTCACTGCCGTACCGTTCGGGAACGCTGAGGGCACTGTTTACGGATTCGGGATTGGAGATCTTAATGAGGACGGTCAGCCCGATATAGTTGCTGCTCGGTCGGGTGCCGTAAACGTAATTTATTTAGGCGAGCTCGCTAGGCAGTAGCAAAGAAAGGTCTATTTTATTTTCTCACAAGAAATAAATCTGATCTGTTTATGCGTGGCAACTGTCAGCGACGAATGAGTGGTACTATTTCTGCCCCTAAATTGGATCCAAAACTAGATGCTCGAGCAACTCGAATCGATTCACCCTTTGCTTCCACCGATCGTCGGCATACTCGTACTGCTCGCAGGTGCCATCGTCGTCGATTTAATTGCCAAACGCGTATTAGTGTCGACAGTCAAGACGATCGCAGAACGATCCAGCTCGGCGTGGGATGACGCACTGGTGACGCACAACGTTTTTGGCCGCCTCGCACAGGTGGTGCCGGCGCTGATTGTGTTTGTCGGTGTGCCGTTCGTTTCGGGTCTATCGGAAGGGGTTGTGCAACTTATACGCAACGTCGCAATGGGTTATATGGTGTTGATGTTAACGCTTGCGTTGACGGCCATGCTTAGCGCGGGCAACACAATTTATTCAGCTTCGCCCGCTGCAAAAGATCGGCCGCTTAAGGGTTTCGTGCAGGTCCTTCAGATTGTTGTTTGGGTTTTCGGTGGGGTAATGGTCATCGCAGCGGTGCTGGACCGCTCGCCGATATTGTTACTCAGCGGCTTCGGTGCGATGACCGCCATCCTGTTTCTCGTTTTCAAGGACACAATTCTTTCGTTGGTCGCGAGCGTGCAGCTCACGGCGCAGGACATGGTGCGGGTCGGCGATTGGATCGAAATGCCGCAGTTTGGTGCCGATGGTGATGTGGTCGACGTGCAGCTCCACACCGTGAAGGTGCAGAACTGGGATAAAACCATTACTACCATCCCAACGCATCGGTTGATCACTGACTCGTTTAAGAATTGGCGCGGGATGTCGCAGGCGGGTGCCCGGCGGATCAAGCGGCCAATTTTCATCGATGTAACGTCAATTCGATTTCAGACGGAAGCCGAAGTTGATCATTTCACGCGGTTCGCATTGTTACAGGATTACGTCGAGAGCAAGGGCCAGGAGTTGGAAGGCTACAATAAAGGCCTTACGACCAAAGTTGATGAGGAAGTAAATAGACGCCGGCTTACGAACGTTGGCACTTTTCGCGCGTATGCATTTAATTATCTAAAAAATCATCCGCGGATTAATACAAATTTGACGTTGATCGTTCGTCAGCTTGACCCAGGACCCGAGGGACTTCCGTTGGAAGTTTACTGTTTTACGAATACAACGGAATGGGCTGCATACGAAGATATCCAGTCCGATATTTTTGACCACCTCATGGCCATCCTGCCGGAATTCGGGCTGAGCCTGTACCAAAAGCCCGCGGGGTCAGATTTAGCAAACCTAAGATAGTCTGCTCAATATCTACCAGTATTACGATTTGTCAAAAACGATTAGGCTAGCGCTTAAAGATAACCGGTCTGGCGTTATTTCTGCTCGCGCTTAGAGAAATACGAGTAGACCAGAAGCGTCAAAACCATCCCAGCCACCAAAATAGTCACGCTCGTCTTGCCGCGATGTGGTGTGTCGGTAGTCCAGATTTCACCATACTCAAGCCAGTACAGCGTGTACATCGATATAACCCAAGGTACGAAGGAAATCGCGACCTCAAGCGCACGACGTGCGAGTGATTTTGAAGGTTTTGCCATGGGCATAGATTACCATGATGCAGACCGATCGTATTCTTGACCTATTGGGGCAGACGCAAAATCGCGCAGAGACTGAGAATATAGTGCGGATCGTCCCTATCTTCTAAATAGTTGATCGAATGCCATGAGTAATGCTCCGACTGCTGTGCTGAAACACAAAGCCACCAATGGCTGGAATTTGTTTTGGCTGATTGCGCTTCCAATATCCATCATGATGGTGGTGGCCATGATGGGGGTCGACATGTCTAGCGGACCCGGTGTATCAACAATGATCGGGTTTTCCGTGCGCTGGGCAGTGCCGTTCATATTTCTGGTGGTTGCGGCATCTGCCGTACAAACGCTGTTTCCTGGCCCGTTTCCGGCGTGGTGGCTGCGTAACCGGAAATACATCGGTTTATGTTTCGCTGTTGCGATGGCCTGGCAGGGCACATTCATTTTCATGATGTCTAATTTTTATAGCGACTACTATTACGACAACGTGTATTTGCTTCGGGACCAGTTGGAAGGAAGCGTCGGCTACATTTTCCTTACGGCAATGGTGTTCACGTCTTTTCAGTTCGGTCGAAAACGCTTAAGCCCGATGCAGTGGAAGGTCTTGCACCGAAGCGGCATCTATTTTCTATTTGCCTATCCGTTTAGTGTCTATTGGTGGATCTTGTCTAACTACGACAATCCGGAACCGATTGACTATGTGTTCTATTGGTGCGGTTTTACCGCCTTCGCACTGCGCATTATCGCGTGGGGTAAAAAGCGCATTTTAGCGGCGAGAAAAAACACGCCCGAGAGCAGCACCCCACTCGCGTTCAAATTCATGGGCGGTACAATTTTTTCAATCGGCCTGTTGGCATCAGTGGCAACCTTGTATACCCAAGATCAAATTACCAATTTCTTAACGGCACCGCAGTGGTCCGCTGATCTGGTTTTGTGGTTGCCGTTCTGGCCTTTCGAGCCCTTTTTATCCCTCTTTATCATGGGGCTCGGCACAATGATGTTCACAAAGGTCAGCGCCAGCACTGAACAAACAAGAGTGACGGCGCTCGACCCACAAACGGAGTAGTCGTCGCTAACGGCTGCGGGAGAAACGATGACTCATTACATTCGAATTTCGGGCTTAGCCGTTTTGTTTTCGGCCTACCTCGTGTCGACGGCCGCGGCTCAATCTGCGATGAAAAACGACGATAAACCAAACATCGTTCTCGTGTTGATGGACAACTTCGGTTACGGGGAAATTGGTGTCTATGGAGGCGGGATTATGCGCGGGGCGGCAACTCCCAATATCGATGGCATTGCTGCGGAAGGATTCCAACTCACAAACTTTAACGTTGAAGCAGAGTGCACGCCGTCGCGATCCGCGTTGATGACCGGCCGTTACGGAATTCGTACTCGACAACGGCCAGACGGGCCACCTCGCGGTGTATGGTACGGGATAACCAAGTGGGAAATAACCTTGGCAGAAATGCTGTCGGATTCTGGTTACGCGACGGGCATCTTCGGCAAATGGCATTTGGGCGATACGGAAGGCCGCTATCCGACGGACCAGGGTTTCGATGAATGGATAGGACTTCCAAGGTCGTCAGATCGGGCTTTTTGGCCGGACAGCAACAGCTTTACCCCAAATAGCCATCCAGACGCAGTATTTACGCACGTCATGTCGTCGAAGCGAGGTGAAGTCCCTAAGGAACTCGATGTCTATGGTCGTGAAAAACGTAAGACAATAGATCGTGAAATTACCGATCAAGCCATCGATTTCATCAAGCGCAAGGCCGGTGATGAGCAGCCGTTTTTTGCCTATCTTCCTTACACGCAGACGCACGAACCCGTCGATCCTCATCCGGACTACTATGGCAAAACCGGAAACGGAAGCTTTGCGGACGTGCTCCTACAGACAGATGACTATGTTGGCGAGATCCTGGATACGATTGACGAGTTGGGGTTAAAAGAAGACACCATCTTTATTTTTACATCGGACAATGGCCGTGAAGGCGTTCCCAGATCGTTCGGTTTCACAGGCCCTTGGCGCAGCGGCATGTTCTCTCCCTACGAAGGTTCTTTGCGCGTTCCATTTCTGATTCGTTGGCCGGGTAAGATTCCCGCTAAGCAGGTCTCTAACGACGTTGTACATCAGATAGATCTGTTCCCAACCTTGGCGAGCATTGTTGGTGCGGAGCTACCTGAGGATCGAGTGTACGACGGAGTTGACCAGTCTGACTTCCTGATGGGCAAAACCGAAAAGTCCGCGCGAGAGTCCGTCATCATTTACATCGGTAATGAGTTATTCGGAGCGAAGTGGCGGCATTGGAAAATACTTCTCAAAGAGATCAATGAAGATAGCTATGGCGTCAGTAATATGGCTTACCCGTCAGTCTACAATTTGCTGGTCGATCCCAAAGAAGAAGTGCCAGAGCTCAACTATCTCAACGACACCTGGGTAGATTTTCCGCTGTATCAGGTTCTGGAAGATCACGAAGCATCAATAGCAGAAGATCCTGGAGCGCCGGATCCGTAGTTAGCCGTTCACTCAAGCTGTCTGCGACAGATTCTTCTTAACCGGTTCACGTCTTGCTTCACACTTGCAGGCAGTATTCGCATGCGAGAGACTAGCCGGCGAGCCCATATCCCCGCGAGACTGCTATGAATCGATCTAAGCTAATCTTTGTAACTGCGTTTGCGCTTCTCTGCGCGCCTTTTTCTGTTTTGTCGGCCGACGGTTCTTATGCGCTGACAAACGCCAATTTATTTGATGGCGTTGACGACGACATCACTGAAAACGCGACGGTCTTCGTTAAGGACGGTCTAATCGAGCGCATCGAATCCGGTAATGTAAACGTACCGAGCAGTTACACCATCGTCGATGTCGAAGGCAACTTTCTGATGCCCGGAATGATCGACGCTCATACCCATATCGATACGGTTGAACGGGCAAAGCGAGCATTGGATTCTGGCATCACAACCGTTCGCAGCGCCAGCGTTAGTGCTTTTCAGGACGTGACTCTGCGCGAACTTGTTCGCACAGGCAAGTTGGCCGGTCCAGAAGTAGTCGCCGCTGGAGTGTACGTAACCCCGGAACTTGGCTCGGGTGCGCTCGCCGATCCTCGCCTCGCGGAGTTGTACGACGGCGTTAATAGCGATGAGGAACTGCGCCGACTCGTTAACATCAATGCGGACCGCGGCGTAGACGTCATCAAAGCGCGTGGCACGCAACGCGCGGGCTTGCCGAACACGGATCCCCGACAACAGTCTTACACCGAGCGGCAATTGCGCATAATTGTAGAAGAGGCCGCTAAGCATGACATTCCAGTGCTTGTACACGCGCATGGCGATGAAGGCGCGCGCGCCGCAGTGCTGGCGGGTGCCCGTAGTATCGAGCATGGGACTTACATGACTACCGAAACGCTGGAGTTGATGGTTGAACACGGCACCTGGTTTGTACCAACCCACGTAACAATCGTGGATCTTGTTGAAGAGCGATTCCACTACGTACTACGCCTGCGGGGCAGGCACATGGTGCCGCAACTCGAAAAAGTGATGCGCGAGGCATACGAGCTCGGCGTCAAATTTGCGACCGGCGCGGATAACTATTATGAGGAAGAATCAATTAATCGAATCTCTATGGAGATTCAGGCTTTCGAAAAGATAGGCATGAGCCGTTTCGAGGCGCTGCAGGCGGGCACCGTTAATTCAGCGGAGTTGTTGCGTGTCGATGATCGTACTGGTCGCATCGCAGTGGGATTTGAAGCCGACATGATCGTTGTGCCGGGAAATCCACTTGAAGACCTTCGTGCGCTTGAAGATGTTCTGATCGTGATGAGCAATGGTCAACTTGCTCTGAAGCGCATCCCGTTTGGTGTGACCGATTGAGCCAGCACTAGCTTGCTCTAGGGTCGCCGCTAATTAGAAAGAAGAGCTTTCATTCTGAAGTCTTTCTAAATTGAGCGATAACTACATCGACTCGATCAGTTCAGCGACGCGTATGGTGTTTCGCGCGCTTAATTCGTCATCATAATGATTTCATCGTCAAGGCCCGTCATTTCGTAACGTGCGAGAGAAATCGGAATACTGTCGATCAAATTCAATCGATCGAAAAAATCTTTCATTTCAAATTCTTCGCCACTGTCTTCTTTTTGCTTAGCGAAATCTGCGAGCGCTCGTTCAAGCAGGTATTTTCCGGTTATGTAACTGGTTCCATAGCCGGGTTGTCGTAAATACAAATGTTGCTCGAATATTAGTAGTTCTTTTTCTGTCTTCATCCATCCGCGCGGCGTCCAGTCTTGATGAATACCACCGGCTTGCTCCATCGTCATCTCGTTGGCGTGAGCATACAATGAGCCCAGCCCTCGGGCAGCGCGTTGCGCCAGCATGATCCAAACGAGTTCGCGTGACCGTGGTCGGTCGTCGTAGAGGCCGGCATGCATGAACATCTCTTCAACACCTGTTGCGGTACCTTCATTTCGACTGTCGAAAATGTTGTACAACAGTGCACCTTGCCTGACGGGGCTCGGATGCGGCTCTAAGTCCATGCGGGCGAGTTCTATCCAATGGTAAAAATGCGTGAATAACGGCGCGGGATCATAGTGCGCTGCGATCGAGAAAAAGTTTCGTTGCTCCTCCGGAACAAACTCTCCCATATGTGCCGCAATTGCCGGTTTCATGTAAGACGTTAATGTGAGGATTTCTTTCTCGCCCAAGAAGTTGAAGATGCGGTCAACCGCTTCCTCGGCGAGCAATTGGTATTCTTCGGAATTACTTGCTGCGATCAGCGGCGGCAGATCGCGGTTCCGTTGCTCTTCGAGCTTCAATGACGACCACGCACGATCAAGTTCTCGTTTGAGCAAGCTCACTTCTTCTTGCCAAGTGAGTGGCACCAAATGTACGTTCTGCTGGTACCAGGTGTAGTTGTCCTTGCCGATGCCGGATGAACCTGTCTTGGAGGGCGATTCTGCTTCAAGAAAACTGACGAGCGATGCGGTGGCTGTCTTTGCGTCTGCGATTACCTCGCGCAATTCGCGACTGGCTCCGCCGCCCGCCATCTCCAGCACGAGATCCAATTTATTGATTTGGGACCGAACATCCCGAATGCCCGTGACCCAAAGATCGCGTGCGTTGCCGGTTAGGTTCTGCTGCGCTTGAGCCATCAGCGGCGCGATTGCGCTCAGCTCTCCGATCAGGCGCGTTTCCGCTTCATTACTTAATGGAAAGTCATAGGTCCAAATTTCAACAACGGCATGATTGGTCGGACCTTCATGTGCGGGCACGTCGCTGCGGTTCATCCACACGGTGTCGTAATAAGCAGGATCGCGCACCCACGGTTGGAGTATGCGGTGGTTGAAATCGAAGCCGTTCATTTCGGCGCGCACTAGGTGCCAATCGACTTGATCTGAAATTTCCCAGCTATCGATCTCCATCGTATTTAATCGCGCACGGAGATTGAGGAACGTCTCATAGCGGCGTTCAAATGTGCCAGCGGTATAATCGGGTGCTCCGTCACGCAGCGGAGGCGCCTCAAATGCTCGCCATTCGCCAAACAGTTCAACCAAGTCGTCGGGTTCACTTGAATTCGCGAAACCCGAAGCATACAAAACCGCCAGAAAGATAATTGTTCTATTCATGAATTTCCCCGTATACAGCAATTATACCCGTCCGGCTCGGCGTTGACTGTAGGATTGTGCGACCTTATTGAAAACTTCGTGTACCTTTAATTAACATCGAGGGTCCAAAATTGAATAATGCTATCTATCCGCTCTTCCCTTACCCGCTTGTGGTCAGTGGTAAGAAGTATGAATTCAGCAGTGCTGAGAACGACTACATTTCTAAGTTGGAGATGATTGACAACATCGGCAATTCAATGTCGAAAAACGATAAAATCCTAGAGGACAACGAACTCTCTGATCTGAAGGTTTTTATTGATGAGCAGGTGCTTAACTATAAAAAGAATCTGCTTCAACTTAAAGACGAAAACGAAATATATATCACCCAATCCTGGCTCAATAATTCAAATACCAGCCAATTTCACCCAAGACACAAGCACCCCAACAGCATAATCAGCGGTGTGCTGTTCCTAGATCAGAACAAAGACGGGCACTTACCTCCGATTAGATTTCACCGGACGCTGCAGATGTATCCGGTGGACTTTAGTTTTACAGGGCTGAACGAATTCAATGCGAGTAGTCGGGAATTCGATACCGAGCAAGGAATGCTCATGTTGTTTCCTTCTCTTTTGGAACATGATGTTGATAAAAATACGTCGGACCGAACGCGATCTTCGATTTCATTTAACACTTTTGTTCGCGGCACGATTGGCGGTAAGGAGCAGTTGACGGAAGTGACGATTTCCTAGCCTACCGGCCTTCATCGCGAATATCTATATTGCCGGTTGGCTGACGATTCATTGCCAACCATCGGTACTCGCGAGGGTAGCGGCTCAATCAATGTTTAACGAAGCTGGATTGCGTCGTCACTCCGTTCCTCGCAATGACGAAGGGGTTGTATAAAGCGCAACGATTCTATCTAAAACCCACGAGCCGTCATCGCGAGCGAAGCGATCCAATCAACGATTAACGAAACTGGATTGCATCGTCACATTGTTCCTCGCAATGACGGAGGGGGTGTGGGGAGCGCTATCGGCGCATCCCGACGTACGCCTTTATGACTTCCATGACGTCGTCGCTAACAAACGTTAGTTCCCAGTCGCCGGTTCGTTTCGCGCCAGGGTATAGGGCCCCTCGATAGATGTTCTGTTCCGTTTTTAATGTCAGCACCAGCGTATAAGGTGCGCGCAATTTATAGGGTTTGTAGTTATCAAGATTATTCAAGGCCCGTTCAACACCTTCTCGAATCTGTTCACGGGCAACTTCCGGGTGCAGGTTTAGGGCTGCCGCACCGATACCCTCTTTAACGGCAACTGTCTCGATATTGCCCAGCAATTCTGCTGCCTGATCGCACACGGCTTTGTCGCCG